>NC_013892.1:3923676-4225498 GCF_000027225.1 Xenorhabdus bovienii SS-2004 | reverse complement strand
GGATCGGAGATCATAACGCAAAAGACGGTATAGATCTTCATTCTTTTACACAGCTTTGACGCTTTTTATCCACAGGGAGATCGCCACGCTTTGGCACTCGGAGAATATAAGGCTCGTAGAAGATACTGTAGTGTAATCATGGTATATAGCAAATTCCATTTAGCTATTGTTTAAAATATGATGCGAAAACAACGTGATGATCACGATTAAGGTGTAAGGATCGGTGTATGATCCTTGCGCTTTATTACACAGTCCGTATAATCCTCCACCCTGCGTGTTACGCCAACGATTTTTTCCGGCCATTGGCTGGTTAAGTTTTGGATAAGCACCTCGGGTAGCAAAAGTCTGGTAATGTCTGGTTAAAGTAAAAAAACCGACAGGAAAGCGGTCAGGCTCGCGTCATCTTAGATTGATGGATTGACTAGGGGTAGTACATTTTATTACAATCCTGCCTCTTTCTATATATTGATGTTGCGACTGAGGCATCGGTGTCTACTTATTTCTCACTGGTCGCCAACGAATTTGCTGAATCAGTAACAAATTTTAAGTTAGGTAGAAATCGCTATGAAACGCACTTTCCAACCGTCCGTACTGAAGCGTAACCGTACTCATGGTTTCCGCTCTCGTATGGCCACTAAAAATGGTCGTCAAGTTCTGGCTCGCCGTCGTGCGAAAGGCCGTACTCGTCTGACTGTTTCTAAGTAATAAAGCTAATCATACCACGTGGTTAAGCTCGCTTTTCCGAGGGAGTTACGTTTGTTAACTCCCGAGCATTTCACTTATGTTTTCCAGCAGCCACAACGGGCAAGCTCCGCAGAGATAACCATTCTTGGGCGCCTTAATGAGCTGGGGCATCCCCGCATCGGTCTAACCGTCGCTAAAAAAAATGTTAAACGCGCTCATGAACGTAATCGTATTAAGCGATTGGCTCGTGAAAGTTTTCGTTTAAACCAGCATAATTTGCCTTCCATGGATTTTGTGGTTTTGGTGAGGAAAGGGGTTGCTGAGCTTGATAATCGTGAGCTAACGGAGGCGTTGGGCAAATTATGGCGTCGTCACTGTCGCTTGGTTCGCGGCTCTTGATTGCGATAATCAGGGGCTACCAGTTGGTGATCAGTCCACTGTTGGGGCCTCGCTGTCGTTTTCATCCTACCTGTTCTCAATATGGCATTGAGGCATTGCGCAGGTTTGGAATGATAAAAGGCAGTTGGTTAACAGTGAAACGCATATTAAAATGCCACCCCTTACACGTAGGTGGTGATGATCCTGTCCCACCTAAAAAAAACGAAGATAACAGAGAACATTAACGATGGATTCGCAACGCAATCTTCTTTTCATCGCTTTGCTGTTTGTTTCGTTCTTGGTCTGGCAGGCGTGGGAGAAAGATCAGAACCCACAACCAACGGCACAGATCACGCAACAAGCAAATACGCCGAGTAGTGAAGCTAGCAGTGGGCAAGGTAAACTGATCACCGTGAAAACGGATGTGCTTTCTTTGCACATCAATACCCGTGGCGGTGATATCGAAGAGGCTGATCTGCTGGCCTATCCTGATACCCTCGGTTCAAACAAACCATTCAAACTGCTCGAAAGCACCCCTGAATTCATTTATCAGGCTCAAAGTGGATTAACTGGCACCAATGGCCCAGATAATCAAGCTGACCGCCCGTTTTACCACACCACTCAGGATAGCTACGTTTTGGCTGATGGTCAGAATGAATTGCGTATTCCGATGACTTACACTGCACCAGATGGTGTTGTTTATGTCAAAACCTTCATTTTGAAACGCGGTAATTACGCGGTTTCTGTCGATTACAACATCGATAATGTGACTGACAAGCCGTTGCAGATGGCGTTCTTTGGTCAGTTGAAGCAGAGTGTTGAGCTGCCGAAAAGTCGTGATACTGGCAGCAGCAACTTTGCTCTGCATACTTATCGCGGTGCTGCTTATTCATCCGCTGAAGCAAAATACGAAAAATACAAATTCGGCGATATTGAAGATAAAGCGTTAGCCGTAACGACCAACGGTGGCTGGGTAGCGATGTTGCAGCAATATTTCGCCACCGCTTGGGTGCCGGGCGCAAACTCTACCAACACGTTTTACACTATTGACCTGAAAAACCAGAAAATGGCGATAATCGGGTACAAAGGTGAAACCGTCAATATTGCGCCTAACAGCAAGCAGAATATCTCCTCTACCCTGTGGGTAGGTCCTGAAATCCAGGACAAAATGGCTGAAGTTGCTCCACATCTGGATCTGACTGTTGATTACGGCTGGTTGTGGTTTATTTCTCAACCTCTGTTCAAGTTGCTGAAATTCCTGCATGAATTCATCGGTAACTGGGGCTTCTCCATCATCGCCATTACCTTTATCGTGCGCGGTATCATGTATCCGCTGACTAAGGCGCAATACACCTCCATGGCGAAAATGCGTCTGTTGCAGCCGAAAATTACGGCGATGCGTGAGCGTCATGGTGATGATCGTCAGCGCATGAGTCAGGAAATGATGGCGCTGTACAAAACAGAAAAAGTGAATCCGCTGGGTGGCTGTCTGCCTCTGGTGATTCAGATGCCAATCTTCCTTGCGTTGTATTACATGCTGATGGGTTCTGTTGAGTTGCGTCATGCGCCATTCATTGGTTGGATTGAGGACTTGTCCGCACAAGACCCTTACTACATTCTGCCATTGCTGATGGGTGCGACCATGTTTGTGATCCAGAAACTGTCACCAACGACCGTAACCGACCCTATGCAGCAGAAAATCATGACTTACATGCCCGTCATGTTCACTGTCTTCTTCCTGTGGTTCCCGTCTGGTCTGGTGCTGTACTATATCGTCAGTAACTTGGTCACCATCATCCAGCAGCAGGTTATTTTCCGCAGTCTGGAAAAACGCGGTTTGCATACCCGCGAAAAAAAGTAGCTCTTTAAAAGAGCTGACTAGAAGGCGGTCATTGGCCGCCTTTATTATTTCAGTTGATTAGTCAAAGAGAGAGTTTCATGAATACCACCGATACGATAGTCGCTCAGGCCACTCCTCCGGGACGAGGCGGTGTAGGCATCCTGCGTATTTCTGGCCCTAAGGCGGCGGAAGTTGCTGAGGTGGTATTGGGCAAGTTGCCGAAGCCCCGTTACGCTGATTATTTACCCTTCCGTGATGTGGATGGAACTGTGCTGGATCAAGGCATCGCACTTTACTTCCCCGGCCCCAACTCTTTTACCGGCGAAGATGTGCTGGAACTTCAGGGGCACGGTGGGCCAGTCATTCTTGATCTGCTGTTAAAACGTATTCTGACAATTTCTGCTGTGCGTATTGCTAATCCGGGTGAATTTTCTGAACGTGCATTTTTGAATGACAAGCTCGACCTGGCGCAGGCTGAGGCGATTGCGGATCTGATTGACGCCAGTTCTGAGCAAGCTGCCCGTTCAGCAATGAATTCTCTGCAAGGAACATTTTCCCATCAAGTCCACCAAATGGTGGAAGCGCTTACTAACCTTCGTATCTACGTTGAAGCGGCGATTGATTTTCCTGATGAGGAAATTGATTTTCTTTCCGATGGCAAGATAGAAGCCAGGCTGGATGAAGTGATTGAAGAACTTGATCACGTCCGTTCACAGGCACGCCAGGGGAGTTTGTTGCGTGAAGGGATGAAAGTAGTTATCGCGGGGCGGCCAAATGCGGGAAAATCCAGCCTGCTTAACGCATTGGCTGGCCGAGAAGCGGCGATTGTCACCGATATCGCAGGTACAACACGCGATGTTTTGCGTGAGCATATTCATATTGATGGAATGCCGCTGCATATTATTGATACGGCGGGGCTGCGCGAAGCGAGCGATGAAGTGGAACGCATTGGTATCGAACGCGCATGGCAGGAAATCGAGCAGGCGGATCGGGTGCTGTTTATGGTAGATAGCACGACCACGGATGCCGTTGAACCTGCGAAAATCTGGCCGGAATTTATGGCAAAGCTGCCTGCATCACTGCCTGTTACCGTGATTCGCAATAAGACCGATATGACCGGAGAAGAAACCGGCGTATTAGAAGTAAGTGGTTACTCATTAATCCGCCTCTCCGCCCGTGAGGGAAAAGGTATTGATTTGCTGCGGGATCATCTCAAAGAGGCGATGGGTTTCAACAGCAATACCGAAGGGGGCTTTCTCGCCCGTCGCCGCCATTTACAGGCGTTGAACACGGCAGCAGAACATTTGCAGGAAGGCCATCAACAACTGGTTTTTGCCCGTTCAGGGGAATTGCTGGCGGAAGAATTGCGACTGGCGCAACAGGTATTGTGTGAAATTACCGGTGAATTTACTTCGGATGATTTGCTGGGACGGATTTTTTCGAGCTTTTGTATTGGGAAATGAATGGGTGAAAAAAATACCTAATGTTCTTATTTTAACCTCAGCTTCGTTTAAAAATAGCGATATCACAATCCCGTAAATTCAAGCTCGGTTTTCTAGGTTGGAATGTATAAGCAATTAAGCAAATCTCAGGTTATTTAATTCAGCTCAAAATCAATTTTAAGCGTTACATCGGGTGCCATATCTACCGGTTTGGGTCCAACCGAACTGGCGCGGGCGATGGCATCCAGCGCGGCATCATCCAGTACGCTGTTGCCAGAGGAATTGATCACTCTGGCAGCCGTGAATGAACCGTCATTAAGCAGAGTAAAACCAATGGTCACTGTGCCTTGTTGTTTCATTCGCTTTGCTTTACGGGGATAACGTTTGTGGCTTTCAACTTCTTGCTTGAGTCTTGACTGGTAATTATCCAGCGCGCTATTGCCCTGACCCACCAGAGGCTGTGTGGTTGCGGCTCGGCTCATGCTGCTTTGTGCATTGATTTGATCAGTGCCGCTGGTTTCAAATTCTTCATTATTGTCTTTCTGAACTTGTGGTGATGGTGCTGATTTTTTTTCTACCTTCTCCTGTGGTTTTTCTTTTTGCTGTTTTTGGCGTTTTTGCGGTTTGACGGATTCCAAGGGTTTTTCCAGCCTGTTTTCGGGCTGAACCGCTTTATCCAGAGCAATTTCTGGCTTTGTCGGCGATTCAGGCGCGGTGATCAACGGGGGCGGAGGAGAGACAGGCTCTGGCTCATTTTGCCATGACGAAGCGGCTACCATCGTGATGGAAAGCCCTGTTAAGGGCGAACTTTGGTTTACATGATGAGCGCTGTCATCATATGAGGAATGTCGATTGAACAGCCATATCAGACTGATATGCAATAAAATGGCAATCAGGATACCAACCAGAAGTTGCTTTCCGGGCAGTAGCGGAAAATGGTTGGTTGGACTCTCCAATATGGCTGTGTTGGTCATATCATCCTCTAAAACTGGCTGGTAATACTGAGTTTAAAGGTTCTCCCCGGCGCAGGTATCATGGAGCGTGTCAGGGGATCGAGATAGTAGCGATTGGTTAAGTTCGTTCCGGTCAGTTCCATCGATAGGGTTGGCGTGATCTGGTAGCTAACATAGGCATCGACGGTGAAAACCGGATTCCAGCGCATTGGGTTATTTGATTGGCCCTTATAGACATCAGGTAATGCTTCCATCAGCCATTTTTCATCTTTGTTCTCTGCTTTGCTGTGGTAAAGCATCCGGCTGCCCAGCTCCAGCTTCTCATCAAACAGGCGCCCGCCGACAGTCAGATTCGCTGAATATTGGGGCTGAATGGAAGTACGCAGATAGCCTCCCGCAAAACCGCCATCAATACATTCTGGTATATCGTAGCGATTCAATGAATTCATTCTCAATGAAGAATTGTTGTCGCACACTTTATTTTTCAGGTTGTAGGTTAATCCCATATCGGTAAAGAAACTGCCATTGTCGTAACGCGCCTGTAGTTCCAGACCGGCAAGTTTCTGTTTGTCCATTTGAGAAAATTCATAGGTGTTATCCCGGTCAAATACATTTTCAATCACGGTGTTGTAGTAAGAAACTTTGATATCGGCATGGCGTTCAGCATCAACCAATTGGCTGAAATCATAGACGAACCCAACTTCAGTGGTTTTGGCTCGTTCGGGTTTGAATTTTTGGCCTACGCGATTGCTTTTGTTACCGGAGAAACCCACAGTGTCTTCAAAAATACTGGGCATTCTGACGGCTTCGGCATAGCGGGTATAGATACGGAAATCATCCGTTACATAGGCAGTAGCAGAGAAAGTGGGCGCCCACGCGTGATCTTTGCGTTTAGAAGCAGGTTCCCAGGGATCAGCATCAGGAATCTCACGCCTTATACCATTTGCATCAACTCCTGAGCCATATTCATACTTATATCCCTCTTTACCCGTGATTGGGTCGATAATCTTTTCCTGCATATCCAACTGCCCATTAAAGTAGGGGTTATCGCTTTTATTAAGTTGGCCATTGCTGGAATTGTAGAGCCAGTCGACTTCTTGACGAACCATTTTGCGCTGCTGCCCATCGCGGGAGGTGATATCTCCTGTCTTTACCTTAAAATATTCAGTTCGTTCTTTCCTACTCATTTTAGACAGTTTTTTCTGTTTTATATAAGCTTCTCTTTCGGTCATCGTTCGGTAGTAACTTATTTGATGTCCGGTGGTTTCCGAGTTATTTCTATAACGGTCATCTCTTGCTGCACGTCGTTCACTAAGAAAATCATCTTTGGACCAATAGGAGACACGTTTGGCACCGGCACTTAGTGCCAGCCATGATGTTGGTCGCCAGTCAAAGTTAAAGGCGAGATTGATTTCCTGACGCTGCCCTTTCCGTGCTGGCGACTGGAAGAAGTACATATTTAAGGGATTGTAGCCATCATTGGAGTCGAGATGCTCACGTTGGAAATTCCCCATTAAGGTCAGATCCAAACTGGAGGCCAAGGTAAATTTATTGGAGATATCCACGCCCCAGCGATTGTTTTGGGCATTGGTTTTGGCGGTATCAATCAATGTGCCATCAATGTGAGAGGCTTTGACACCACTGCCATTATCCCAAGAGTAGTCCCTCTCTACAGGTGTTCGGGGATATCCCCCAGCGGTATTAGTATTGCTTGTCGTGCGGGTCGCCCAGAGATTCATATCAAAATCGATATAGGGGTTGTCCGCCGCTTGCCATTTATAAGTCAGATTGACGGCTTGCTGGTGGACATTCGCCAGTGGCCATTGTGGAACAGCATTATCTTCGGCCTTCACCCAGCCCAAGCGCGAAGGCATGATATCGCCAAATTCCATGTGAGTATTGCGAAAACCTAACTGTAATGCCTGATCATTGGTGAGGCGCCAAGTATTTTTGATTAATACGGAGCGCATCTCACTGGAAGTATTGGGTACTTCATTGCCGGGGCGATAGATACGGGCAGCAAACGGTAGGTAAGGATCTAACGTTGTTTTATAGCCATTCATTAATTCGGTATCTGCTGCCGTAATAGGTTCATCATAGCGGTGTGCACCGCCTTTGCCGGCAAAATAATTCCCCTGACGACGGTGGCTATAAGCCAGCATCAGATCAAAATATTCCTGCCGAGTTCCTAATGCGACCCGGAAGGCATTATCTTTAAATCCGGGAAATTTATTGTCTTTTGACGAATGGGGCGTGATTTTCAACTCAGGATCAGCTTCGACGCCATTTTGGATAAAGTTGGGAACATCGCGGTAGTCTTGTCCCAGTACCAAAGAAGGCTTGCGTTCCTTAACTGAATTGCTGCTGGTTTCCACTTTGGTATTGATGCCGAAAGTTTCCCCTTTTGGTACGACATCATCAATGGTTAATGTTTTGATAACCACGGCTCCGCCGATTGAACCTTTGATGTTGCGGCTCAGGGAAGGACCTTTTTCAATTTCGATGCTACTGATTAAATTGGGATCAATATAGTTGCGGTTATTGGCGCCATTATAACCGCGCCCCACTGTAATAGCCTGCTCCGTACCATCAATAGTGACGGGAATGCGCCCTTGCCCCTGAATACCACGGATATTGATATCCAAAGCGCCGCTATTACGGGCATCACCGCTGTAGACACCCACCGCACCTTTTATCAGATCGGCGGGAGATGCTCCTTTATAGCGCTCTATCTGTTCCTTGCCGATATAGATATTGGAGATATCTTTGTCATAGACCGCATTATGACCGGCTTCATCTTTATCACTGTTATCCGTGACACTAATTTTGCCCAAATCCGTCTGCTTGCTTGGAGAAGTGACGGTAGATTTGGGTTCGGCAAACAGGGGAGGTGCTGTCAGCGAAAATGCCAGTGATAGTGCAATTGTAATGGGGGTTAGCTGTATTTTAACTCGGTATACCATTGATATTCCTTGCCTCAATTTGTCAATCATCATCACGCAAATAGAAAATCATAACTTATTGATTAAAAATATTTTTCCAGCCTCAGCAGTACTTCGTTTTTGTTATAGTTGTACAGCCAATTCACACTGCTGTGATTGCGTCGATGGCGGAAAGTGATAGAGGGGGTCATACCCAATATTTCAGCGGCAGGGACTTTAATGACGGCAGTATAGATCTGTTCATCATCCTGACGTCTGGCGAGCAGTATCGGGCTGTAAGCACCAAAGCGCCGCTCTCGCAGTGTGGCAGACAGTGAGCCATTAATACCGGGGTAGATCTGTCCGGATACGCCTGCCCGAATTCCCCATTGTTGATAGCGATCCGCCGGTTGCGGATTGTTCCGATAGACCCAGTCACCGCCACCAAATATGACAAATTCTTTGCTGATGGCATGGGAAAGAGTGAGATAGGATGAGGAGAGGTCGCCATTTTTCCAGTGGTAACGCTGCTGATGCCGCAGTTGTTTATGCTCCAGTTCGATATTGAGAGCTGTTTTAGGGCTGAATGTTTGTCTCCATTCCGTTTTGACACCTGTGGCGCGGTAATAGGTATCACCCGCCCGATGTTTATATTCAAACAGGGGGCCAAAAGAGAAATCGTGATTTCTGCTTTTGTAGTTGTATCCGCTGACCAGCAGGACGGTATTTTCATTTTCAGCGTGGTAATCACGGTAGTTTTCGCCATAAATCAGGCCACGTCCAAAAATGCCGTGATGACCGGAAAGTTGGTAACGTCGGCTTAATGTGGCGTCATAAGACATCCCCCACTTTTTAATGGCTTTTGGTATCCGGCGTTCCTCCTGGCAACTCCCATCAGGGTTATATTCAAGGCAGGTTGATTCCTGATCCGGAGACATATTGACATTATCGTTATAGGCATAACCTACCGAAAAAGAGCCACGCCAGTCACTTCTCAATGCTATCGCTTTCAAATAGCTGTTGATATTTTTCAAGACCGTTTCCGGTAAGAGGTTCTGTTCACTCAATCCTACAAACAGTTGCTCGGCTTCCCGATTTTTATGATTTTCAAAATAAACACGGGCCAGTTCCAGCTTGATGCGTGTGAAGTCGGGTTGTTGGTTCAGGAGCTTTTGATAATGATAGGCGGCGAGATCCAAATCGCCTTCAAAACGCGCCAGGCCGCCCTGGGCAAAAGAGGCCAGCATGACATCATGCCCGGATAGTTTTTGATAAGCCGTCAGAAAACGTCTGACGTCCGGCCACTGTCGATGGTTAGTGGCAAGGTATAGTGCCTGACCGATGTTATCGAGGTTGTTTTCTACCTGAAATGTCTGTCCGTTAATGACTATCGATGAAGCACCATCCTCAATAAAAATAGGCTCTGGCGTTATCAGATCAGCTTCATTTTCTTGTTGATTGTGCTGCGCCTCCTGCCAGATTTTGCGGTTGGTATCTTCATCAGCATAAACCGGCAGGGAGAGACATAAGGCCATCAGTGCCGTTAATAATATTGGGGTTGTTATATTGTCAGACATCGAAAAACCAGCTCACAAGGCTCACGTTATTAGAAATAAATAGCCAGAAATCAATAGCGATAAATAAAACGGCAATAAACAAAACAGAGAACAATGCCATTTTTGGCATTGTTCTCTGAAACATTAGCAATTACTGTTTCGAACCACCGAAAGCGGTATCCTTGGATTGATCATCAAATTTGGCATATCCCGCCAGACTGGAAGCACCATCACCAAAGAAGTGACCTTGGGTTTCTCCCTCAAGATCACCTGTTGTAGCAAGACCTGAGAATTGGGCATCAGACTGGATATCGGCATCAATGCTGACTGTCATAGCGGTATTTTCTATGGAGCCGATCAGCGTTTTTTCACCAAAATCTGCCGTTAATGTGCCGGAAAGGGCATTGTCACCGCTGTACTGGTTAATACCGTTCACCACATAGGTAGCTGTACCGTCGGTTGGCATATTGGTGGTAATGTCCTTGCCCGCATAATAAACGGTATGGGTTGTGTCTGTTGCATTACCTGTCTGTGACCATTCGCCAAAGTAAACGTCCGCATTGGCGACTTTGCTGAAATGAAATACACCCATACCACCGTGAGAGCCGGGTGCGCCTGCCATCGAGATATTATGAATACCATTGCTGTCAGCAGGAGCCATACGGGTTAATCCGGAAAAGCCGATGAGCATACCGTCACGAACGGAACTGACGCCAATGCCTGGTTCATTACCTGAGCCACCGTGTGGACTTGAACTCGCTTTGGTGGCACCAACCTTAATGTGAGGTGTAGTGTCTTCTTGACTCTGGCCAAATCCAACACTTGCCTGAGCTTGTGCCATAAACCCTAATGCGCCTAACGCGGCGACTAATACATTGATCTTTTTCATCATTATCCTCATTTAGAATCGGGGGATCCCTCGTTACCCAATCATAAAAACGGCCTGATTTATTGCGCGAAGAAAACCTACACCTTTCAAATGATAATGTAAATGATAATTATTATTATTTATTCTGGGTTTTACAGAGTTTATTAATTAAAATTTGAGTCTAACTTATTAAATTTCGATGCTTTTTGCTGTTTTAGCGTAAGAAAGCAACAATCTACTTTTTACTAAAAATGTGACGCAGGTAGATTTAATCACCTGATATTACGGTGTTATTAGTCATGTTGTTTTTTGCAAAAAATCCTTAAATCATTTATTTAATCAAGTTATTTTAATTATTCCATTAATGAATACCATTATAGAAACTAATGTTTTTAATCTGGCTATATAAGCATTTTTACGTAGATATATCTTCGAATGAAAAATAAAGATAATGTGTTAATGATTTAATATTAAGAATTGAATTTGAGCAGGAATAAATAAATTTAATGATAAATTAAATTTATCATTAAAGATGGGTATCTTACGGGAATATCGTATATGTGCAATTCTCTGCTTACTATGTTTAATTTATACCCAATAGAGTTAATCGGGGGTAATTATGGACGCTAAAATAATCATTCAATCTGCGGAAGAGAGGACTGATTTAGACGAACAAATATATGATCTCGTTCGTCATTTATGGCCTTTTTTTATGAATCAGGATCCTGTTGCTCAACAACATTGGGAAAAATTATATGAACCTGATTTTAGCCGCTTCCAAAAATTTGCCATTCTGCAACAAGGGCAGGAAGAGCGTCTTATTGGGCTATTGAATGCCATTCCTTTCCCGTGGGAACAGCACTCTTTGGATCAATTGCCGGATGAAGGATGGGATGCCGTGTATTGCGCTGGGATGGCAGCAAAAGGAAAACAGCAACCGACTCTGCTGTCAGCGCTTTCGGTGACTGTTGCCCCTGAATTCCGTGGACATAATGTGCCTGCATTATTAATCAACAGCGTGAAACAGACTGCCCGTGAAGCGGGATTGCAGGGTTTTGTGGTTCCGGTCAGGCCGAGCCTGAAACGTAGTTATCCCCTGCAAGACTTCGTTCAGTACTGTGAATGGAAAAATGAAAAAGGCGAGCCTTTTGACCCTTGGATCCGCACTCATTGGCGTTTGGGGGCAAAAATCATTAAACCGGCACTACGCTCCATGGATATTTACGGTACTGTGGCGGAATGGCAAGAATGGACAGGCATGAAATTCCCACAAAGTGGGGAATACATCATTCCGGGTGGGTTGGTACCGCTGCTGGTGGATATTGAAAAACAGATGGGCTACTACATTGAACCCAATTTGTGGATGTTCCACAGTCTTGATTAATCCACCAGCCGTTGTGGATGGGTATATACCGTTGCCCGTCCCGGCTTGCAGAAACCCACGAGGGTCAAATTGCATTTCTCTGCGACTTCGATTGCCAGCGAGGTGGCGGCAGAAACAGCAAACAAAATTTCTACACCGCACATAGCCGATTTTTGTACCATTTCATAACTGGCGCGACTGGAAACTAATACCGCACCCTGCCGCCAGCCCGTTTTGGCTCGTATTCCCAATAATTTATCCAGTGCAACATGACGGCCAACATCCTCACTGCCGCCAAGCAATACTCCTTTAGCATCAATCCAGCCAGCAGCATGCGTACAGCCTGTAGCTGCGCCGATTTCCTGAAGACGGGGTAATTGTGCAAGCGCCTGATCAAGATAATCCCATGAAAAAGTCTGGGTGAAAGGCAAGGGGGGGATCGGGCGGAAAATTTCGGCAATCTGTTCGGTGCCACAGATGCCACAACCGGTTCTGCCTGCCATGTTGCGTCGGCGTTCTTTTAATTCCGTAAAACGACGGCTGGAAAGTTCGATATGCAGCTCAATACCGCCGTGGCAACTGATTACGGTATCTATGCCGTGAATTTCGTGTGGGGAAGTGATAATGCTTTCTGATAATGAAAAGCCCATCGCGAAATGGTCGAGATCTTTGGGGCTGGCCATCATCACAACATGGGAAATACCGTTGTAGACCAATGCAATCGGGATTTCTTCTGCCACCCAGTCCGGTTTTGGGTTATTCAGATGGTTTTTTTGTTGCACATTGATACGAGTGGCTCCGCAAATCTCGTCGATCATTAACCTGTTTCCTGAATTTGCATTATCCATTAGGCGAATTCCCCATCAGATTCGTTCATGATACTGTTTGTGTGGATAAATCGTGAGCGTAGGGAGTTTACACGATTTAAACGGATGATGTTGATGACAGGCAGAATCCATAATGAAAAGAAAAATATTCATAAATCTAGGCCCAAAATTACATACCTACGGGTTTTCCGTCGGGGTATGTGTTAATGAACAATGTGAGTGAGGAGATCCCCATGCAAGTCAGCAGAAGGCAGTTCTTTAAGATCTGCGCTGGCGGTATGGCGGGTACGACGGTAACTGAACATGAAACAAAACTAATTTTGTGTTGCGTAGCGTTACTAAATCCATCATTGGAAAATCCAACTGAAGAACAACGAACGGTCACATTCACTTATCAGGAGTATGCGAAGATGATGGGACTCACTCTTGATAATGCCTATCATCGTCTAACGAATGCGACACGAGAGCTTATGAGTCGAACTGTACAGATTCTGTACCCTACAGGAGATATTGACAGAGAAATATTTCAATGGGTCAACTACGCAAAATTCAACCGTAAGACACAATCAGTAACGCTTACTTTCAGCCCTCACATTCAGCCTTTTCTTTTCCAATTAAAAAGATTTATCAAGTACAACCTAGAACACGTCAAAGCCTTCGAGAACAAATATTCCATGCGAGTATATGAATGGCTTCTCAAAGAAATAACACAACGAAAAGTGTACAAGGCAAATATTGAAATAAGCATAGATAAATTTAAATTCATGCTAATGCTTGATAAGCAGTATACAGATCTAAGGAACTTCACTACTAGAATATTAAATACCGTCACAAAAGACTTAAACACCTACAGCAATATGAAATTAGAGATTAAAAAACGAGGTCGTCCTGCTGACACATTAATATTCCAAGTCGAGTTAGATAGGCAGATTGACCTTATTACAGAGCTGGATAAAGGCTCTGTAGCGACATCAAAAAAGGCAACTAAACCAACCAATAGCACACCAGAAGCCCATCTACATGGAGGACTGAGAAAAACACTACACGATGCACTAACCGCAAAGATCCAACTCACTGGTTTTGAGGCGAAATTTCTTGGTGACATGCAAAGTAAGTACGACCTCAATGGTTCATTCTCGTGGCTGACGCAAAAACAGCGAACCACACTAGAGAATATTTTGGCTAAATACGGAAGGATCTGAGGTTTTTATGGCTCTTGTATCTATCAGTGAAGCATCAAGGTTGACAAATAAACCGACCTGAACGGGTATCGGCCAACCCAAAGGTTGCCCTGCCTGAACCGCCATATCTACATATGTTCATGGCTGCGCATATAAAAAAACACGCTAGTGCGTGTCGATGCGCCGTTTAGTCTACCGGGTTTCCACGCCCGTGCCACAGATTTTGCGGTGACGTATTTACGTCACCGCAACCTAAACAACACGTCAACAATATTTATCGAAATAATTGTCAATTGCGTCACAAAACGCCATTTTTACTACTAATGATTTATTTCATTTGGGATAATGTTACGGGAAATTTTTCAACAATGGACATGTTATGCTATTCATCGCTATTTTATTTATGATATTTGTGTGTTTTTTTACTCTAACGATGTTTGTTAATTATTTTTTTATATTTAAAAGAAATTTTAAAAAAACTATATTAGTGTCAATATTAATGACTATTATTTCAATAATAAGTCATTTTCTACCTATGATTTTTTATCAAACCATTTTTTAATTGATAGATATGTTCCATAAAGTCGCGCATTTAATGCGCGACTAATGATTTTAATCAATTATTCCTATTGACCAATCATGGGTTTAATTTTATTCTCATAAACATCTTTGTCCACATCGAAATTAACTATTTCCGACCACTCACCAGTGATATCATATGGTGTTCCACCAAAATTAAGTTCAACAGGACTCCAGTTGTATATATCCCAAGGGCTGGAAAATTTATCATCGAGTTTATAACTTATTACACCAGATACATTATATTTATCACCGGTATTTTCGGCCTTAATATCTGTCAAAACCCCGCTGACTGTTGCACCACCAATAGCCCACAGAGGGTCGATAATTGTTATTCTTGCTTCCTTAGCGAAATCATATTGATTTTTAAAATCAATTCGTTCACCACGTTGAATTTGTGAAATAAAACGAGATTGAATGCTGCCTTCTGGCTTCTCAAATCCACCTTGCTTATGCATCAATTCACGAACTTGATTATGCACACCGATGTCATGAAGGTTGAGTGTCCGACCTGAGTCTCCTCTAAAATGAGAAAGCATGTCCCATCCATTCATTCCATTATCTTTAGTAAATAATTTCTCAAGGTACTCTATTCTTTCTAACTCTCTGTCCAATGCTTTATTTAATTTATTTTTCAGGCCTTGATAATATAAAAATAAGTTACTAAGTGATTCACGAAGTTTATAATCAGCCAAATCATCAAGAGAAAGCTCATTAATGTTAACAGATTCAGTATGTTTTTTATTTAACAATTCATTTAACTTTTTTACATTGTCAATTACCATATATATGACATATGAGACTCTACCAAAATCTATCTCATGCTTTTTCTCGTAAGGATATTTACTGACATCACTTAGCGTTCTTCCTTCCGGTGTGTTGTTAATAATGTCAATTGCTTTATTAATTAACTCAATTATTTTTTTAGATTTTGCTTTTTGAAGTTCTGAAATATAACTTTGATATAAAGAAAATTCTTCATGATTCATATCCATCAAATTTCTGTTAGCTGCTTGAAGATCTTCGTCAGCTAGTTTTTTTTGTTCATTAATGATGCGTTCTAATTTATCTTTTTGCTCCTGATTTAAACCAGAAATACCATTAATAATGCTGGAAAAGTTGATCGAATCAACATTTACCTCAAAATCATCAAACTTGGTGAAGGGAATATCAAAGCTATCATCAATTCCATTAATTAAGTCTACTCCCCAATCAGGTTGTATGTCGATCAATGTACCTAAATCTTTCAGCATTTCAAATCCACCAGTGATAGTAATCACAGGGTTTCCAATCTCATCATATAGACGATTGCCATCAAAGTCATAAATAGGGAAATCCATAATATGTTCCTTATAAAATATAATTATTTAAAATAATTATTAAATATACCGTTTCTAAAAATAGTGTCGGAAGATTTATTCATGATAATTTTTTTAATCAAGATTATTTCGACACAGGAACATTATAAACATCACTCTATATTTTGATATCTGAGAACTTTGTTCCATCTGTGTTACATTCAGGGCAGGGTATCTACGATTCGGCTATCACTATCAATATGTTCCATCCAGAAGCGCCTGACACCTTCTGTCTTTATCTCTATCAAGATGATAGTTTTTCCCTGGTTTCTATAAACCAATGAGTTTCCGTATTTCTGAATTCCACCCTCCTTTTCCAAACAATGGGATACCTATCTTTTCCGAAGCAACTACCATAACATTCAATAGCTGCTCCTCACTTAATTCATTGATTTCTGCTAAATACGATATCCATTTATTACCTATTTGGACATGAAAGGCTTCATCGTTATTGATATAAACGAAGGAATTTGCTTCTTCATGCCTACTTTCATCCCAAACTTGTTTTGCTAAATCCAATCTAAATTCATAAGGCATATCATCATTTTTTAACATTTGATGAGCACATATTTCCATTGCGGAAATTTCCACATCAACAAGAACCTAATAAAGGAAAGAAAGGTAGGTTTTATTATCTTTTACTAGCTCTTCGTTACTATTAGCGTGGAAAGGATTATTATTAGATTTTTTTATTTTTAGATCTCTGCGAGGAGGGGAAAATCATATTGATAATTTTATAGATGGTGATTGTCAATTTAAAATTTTTAATAAAATATAGAGTCGATAATCCATTTATTTCATCCCATCAAAAATTCTTTGTAGTTCATCAGCGACTAATCGACTTGCTGTCATTTGCATTGTGTGTTTGGATGTCAGCATCCATATTGAACGTATTATAGGTTCATCCAATTCTAAAGAAACTAATGGGCTATTTTTAATTGCCAGTGATGGAAGTAAGGCTACACCATACCCATTTTCGGCCGCAATACGTTGAGTAGTAACTGAGTTTGATTGGAACCGAATTGATTTATTTCCAAAGCGCCTGATTAGATACTGAGATTCGGGTAAATGACTAAAATCACTGTTAAAGGTAATAATGCTAACATTTACCTCATTTTTAATTTTTTCTATAATTTCAGGTGTGGCACAGAGTTTATAAGTAATATCACCTACTTTTTTGCTTAAATATTCTCCTTTTTCTGGAAGCTCTAAACGGAATGCTATATCAGCTTCTTTTCTTGGAATACTAACATTCCGATTTGACACATCAATTTCTAGCCTAATTTCTGGATGTTTTTTGACAAAATCACTTAGCTTAGGAATGAGGAAATATTCTGCCATTGAAGAAACCATCGAAATAACTACGCTTTTTTTAAACTTCCCCCCCAGACTAAAGTACTCCTCTAAACTTTCAACATTTTCTCTCACCAGAGATGTTTTTTTATATAAGATTAGACCTTCAACTGTTGGAATATAACCATCCTGGGTCCGATCAAAAAGACGCTGCCTCAAAGTATGTTCTAAGCGCTCTATTCGTCTAGATACTGTTGCATAGTTCACATTTAATCTTTTTGAAGCAGCAGAAACTGTACGACATTCTACTAGCGCTGTAAAAAACCTCAAATCATCCCAATTTACACTATCCATATATGTACTCTGTGTAATCAATAAGATATAAATCGTAACATTTATAAATGGCGGATTCGACTAATAAGCTACCATCTTGATGGTCAAGTTCTAATAGCATAGTTTTCATCATATGATTGCTGCGTATTTAATACTCCGTAGCACAAATGAACTAACTTACGCATCGCAGCGCCTAAAGCCAACATTTTTGCCTTCCCTTTATTAACCAATCGATTATATAAATCATTTATGTGGGGATTAAAACGAACTGCAGTGAGTGCAGACATAAAGAACTTAGCCCTGATTTTAGCAGGCCCCGTTTTAGATAAGCGCACTCGACCATACACCGATGTACCTGACTGCTTTGCAATAGGAATAACACCAAGATATGCAGCGACTTACGTTGCACGAGTAAAGGTATCCGTACGTTAAGACCCATCTGAGTTCCAATCCCCTTTATTGAGGTTAAAAGTTCAAAATCTTTTTTTAAATTAGGGTGCTGGTTTATATGTTCGGCAATAAGAGCCTCAAGCTCGGCTAACTTATTTTTCATGTGATGCATCATGGCCTCTATGGACTCAATAACCCTTTTTGGGGTATGGGTTGAGCCGCTTTTCTCATATCGGTTACGCTCACGCTGGATATCCTCTAATAACGCGTATCGACGACCTAGAGTGCAATTTTTCAGAAGAGCGGTCAGTTGCTATAATAGTAGGCATCTTTCTCGCCAGTTGATGGCGGTTCAATGTATAAGAACTTTTTTGCACATACTATATGCAATATTTCATAATTACTTTTGATATGAGATTTCGTAACCTAAGTGAGTTTAATTAACAAATAAAGGGTAAGATAATGAACTCACCAAAAACATTACTAGAAATATCTGGATCATCAGAAAAGAAACTTGATTGGAATAAAGCAGCACTCATATTAATTGATTTTCAGAGAGAATATTCTGATGGTGCTTTACAATTAGGTGAACAGGGCCGAGAAGCTATCGCCAACGCTGCTAAGCTATTAGCGTATGCCAGAAAAAATAATGTTCCTGTCTTTCATGTTGTACATCATGCCAAACCCGGCTCTGCTATATTTGACCCTACCACTGATAAAGCAAGTTTGATTAAGGATGTTGAAGCTAATACTGAGGAGGAAATTGTCACCAAATCATTACCTAGTTCGTTTTACAATACAGAATTAAGTGACTTGTTATCACTGACTAGCCGAAAGCAGCTCGTATTGGCAGGTTTTATGAGCCATATGTGTGTCACTGCTACAGCTATCAAAGCATTAGAGTTGGGATATGAAAACTTTGTCTGTGCAGATGCTTGCGCTAGCCGTGACTTGAAATATATTGATGGTTCACTGGTTAAAGCTGACTCAGTACATAAAGCTGCAATGGCTGCTTTGAACGATCGATATGCAACTTTGGTCAATTGCTCTGATGTAGTCAGATAACCATACTAATAAGTCAGTAGAGTTGTTCTTTCCATAAAAAATCTGATGGAATAATAAGATAACAACTCAAATACACTCTTTCTGAATAAAAAACTGCTACACAGACCAAATTATTTAACAGGAGTGACAGCTAAATAAGATATATGGACACCGACTGAATTCAAGTTGGTGTCCATATATCTTATTTAATCGCATGCTCATGTATAAAATAATAAAACTAATTAATGTGAAATGGTGTTTTATATTTAATTAATGATTATTATTTATATAATATTTGCTTGGGGATATTCATATTCAATAGTTGGTGGTGGAAAAATATTCTTAAGTTTAATGTTGTAATAATTAAAATCTGTACAGAGATTTTAATTTTCGATATGTCTTATTGATGTTTTTTCAGGAAAAATAATTTATTAATGCTGCGCTTAATAACCGATATGAGATTATCACCACCGCAAAATCGGTGCTCGGGTTTCGAAGCCGATCCTGACAGTGGGAATGTCATGTTCTCTGTAAAAAATTTTTAATACAACTTATCCAATCCTGTGGATTCTCCATTTGTACAGCATGCCCACTGGCTATTCTACTATATTGGCTCTGTGTTATTTTCTGATGAACCTTCACTACTTGATAAATCGGGATCAGAGTATCGAACTCCAACCCTATCACTAAAGTAGGCTGCTTTATCATGCCTAATGATTCATTAATATCGATATTTAGTCCAAGCTGAATTCTTTTATCCGTATCTTTTGCCGATGCTTTACTGCAAATCTGTTTGATTTTTTCATTGCCCAATGAGGTCAGAAACACCGGGCTTAATACGTGAGAAAGGCCAAAAGCCGTGGCGCTGTCTGGGGCGTTTTGTTCTAATTCCAACCAAGTTTGAAACATCAACTGGTGCCTGGCATCTTGGCTGCTTGCCCAAGGGGCGGTTAATACCAGTTTGCTGATTAACTCAGGATAATTGGCAGCGACAACGGCGGCAACGACAGCGCCTAATGATGTGCCAACCAAAGTAACAGGGTATTTTGCGCTGTCTTTGATAATCGCGGCAATTTGCTCTGCCAATTGTTCAGCCGTGATTTCGCCTTGTGGAAGGGTAGAATTCCCACATCCGGCATAATCAGGAATAATCACCGTATTGTTTTTCGAGAATTCATTGACGATATGGCCAAAACTGCTTTCTCCATCACTGTTAGTTCCGTGCAAAAACACAATGCCATCGCCTTCTCCCACACAGTAATAATGAACAACAGAATGTGATAATTGGACGGATTTTTTATTCTGTATCATATATCCCCTATCTGTTTGTTGATTTTTATTATGTTCAAAGTAGCCTCTTGCTAATTTTAAGTTTAATAGAGCATGTATTCTATTATTTTGTAATTAAACTATTTTATCTTACATTATTTCCCATCGTTCAGATGGAATGACAATGTCTAATAATATAAATTTGTCCTAAGCAAAGGGGTACTCCTTACGAATGATGGAATTACAATAGGCCACTGAACCAGAAAGATAAAAGGTAAAAAGGTTATGAGTATTCGCATCGTACCCAAAGATCAGCTAGGCAAAGAGCGCGTGAATGAAAGGGGAGCAGGTTTTATTCCTCCGTTATTGTTTGCCAACCTGAAAAACTTGTATCAACGCCGCGCCGAGCGTCCCAAAACATTAGCGACAGAAAATCACCCATTTTCAAGTTATCTCCATTTTGCTGCGTAAATCGCGCAGACGCAGCAAAAAGCGCTGTATGACAATCCATTGAAGATGGAATTGGACGATATCTTATCGCAAATAAAATAAACAGTGTTCCGCTGGATTGCAAAACCCTTTCTCGAACTCGGCATTGGCACAATATCCAGCACTCCCTGATTGCCGCGATTGTTCCTGACCGAGAAAATCTGATTGGCATATTCTGTGGGATGAGGGAATGTTCTAAAAAATTGTTCCAACCGAATTAATTTCGTGAACTTTTTTCGCGAAATGGTTTCAGATGAATGGTTTTAACGAAAATGGTGCCTTATTTTATGCACGGTATATCGGGCAACCATGTTATTTTCATCGGTCGGTGCAAAACTGAACTCAATTATGGAACTGAATGGCGTATGAAAAAAAAGATAATCTCGGGGATCTATTTGGGGGTGCTGCTGATTGCGTCCTGGATAATAGTGTTTGAAAAAAGCAGTGATATCTACCCAGCATTAGTTTCTGTCGGCGTATTCGGTGTCATCTTTGGTCTGGCGTTTTTGGTTTCAGCCCGTTGGCTATTTTCGGCGGCGTTTACCGGAACCGTATTCATTATCATCAAATTCATCAACCAGATAAAAGTCCATTACTACAAAGAACACCTGATGTTTTCCGATTTGAATGTCATGCTAGACCCGTCAAATCAGGAAACCCTGCGTCATTACTGGCTGGCAGGTGTTGCGATGGCAGCGATGCTGATCTGGTTGATCTTCAATATGGTGTTGAGTTGGCGAAAAGCAGGCCCTGCATGTGGGATAAAATGGCGCGTTGCCAGTGTGGCGCTGGTTGCCGCCGGTGTCTGTGTCGTCAATCTGACCACCAATGCTTACTACGCAACATGGCAGCGGGAATTGCCGAAAGGGCGTGGAACCATGACTAACATGATGATGTCAGCTAAAGATACTGAATACCAGCCGCCCCAATTTGGTGAGTCTGCGGACTATTTTCTGCAACAGGCAAAAAGCGTTACCTTGCCTGAGCCTCAGTCAGATGTGAAACCTGATGTGGTTCTGCTATTACAGGAATCCACCGTTAATCCCCATATTTACCAATTGCCTGCCAATGTTCAGCTGCCAGATCTTTATATGTTCCAGCGTGATGCCGATGTCAGCGCTCAAAGCCCACTCAGAGTGCAAACCTTTGGGGGGGGAACATGGCTATCTGAATTCTCTGTTTTGACGGGATTGAACACGGATGATTTCGGCTCCCGCAAAAATGCAGTATTTTATTTTGTCGTTGATCACCTGCAAAACAGCCTGTTCCGCGCCATGAAAGATAATGGTTATTACACCGTTGTACTGACGCCATTCAATAAGTCAGCCTATCATGCTGGACATGCTTACAAGACAATGGGTGTTGATCGCATTATCCAGCCACAGGAACTGGGTTATCCAGCCAGTCTGGAGGAAAATTTATGGACGATCCCAACACAAGATATGCTGTCTTATGTGAAGACGATTCTGGCCAAGGAGACGGACAAGCCTATCTTTATTTTCTCTCTGACGATGTATGAACACGGCCCTTATGATGAAGGGCATAGCGATGATTACGGTTTGACAGGCAAACTGGAGGGTTCATCAGCAGTAGGTAAGTTCAGCCATTATATGGAGAAAATCAAGGCATCTGATCCTGCTATCAAGGATTTCAGTGAATTTGTTGCCACACGCGATAAACCAACGCTTTTCCTCTATTTTGGTGATCATCAGCCAAGTATTCATTTTGGGCAATATGATTCTCCGTTAGCTGATCCGGCACACATAACTCAATTTACTATGCGGGATAATCTGGCGCAGGGAACTGCCATTACAACAGGCAAGCTGACGGATATCTCCTTCCTCGGTGGTATGATTCTGGAACGCGCTCGATTGACGGCACCGCCATTCTATCAGGCCAATATGACGATGCGTCATTTATGTGATGGTGCGTTGAATGACTGTCAGGACAAAGCTCTGGTCGATAGTTATAAACACTATATTTACCAGCAATTGAATTCAGCAGGAAAAGAGTAGCTATCTCTATCCCTTTCTGCCAGATGTCTGGCAGAAAGGGATAAATCATCATAGGTAAATGAGAAAGAGAGAATGTTTTTTTGAATTGATTGTCTATTGATGGCGGCTTTTTTTATTATATTTAATGTCGATATTCTGTGGTGCATTGAAATCCAACCCATAAATATCACCACGGCATAATATTTCACTGAACTCAATAATCTCGTTCTGATTATTCTGGCTTATTTGATGAATTTGCAGCAATGGCGATTTTTCAGCGATATTGAGCAATATGGCAAGTTCCATAGAGCAGGCAATAGCTTTTATTTTGTGATTCACGTTGGTGAGGTGAATACCTTGCTCTTCCCAATGCGTATACAGGGAATCTTCCAATAATTCAGGATTGGGCAAATATTCACGGGGAATATAGGTATTTTCAAGGGAAACAGGTGTACCGTTGGCAAGGCGGATACGACGCAGTTCAGCAATTTTTTCACCGATGTGAATGGATAATTTTCTGGCAATATCTTCCGGTGCAGGAATGATACGCCGCGATAACCAATAATTGGATACCGTTCCACCTTCTTTCACGATCTGGGAAGTGAAACCCACGGCCTGATTGAGTGAGCTTCCACCGGGTTTGGCAACCTGTGTACCAACACCTTGCTGGCGTATGATCACCCCTTTTTCTTCCAAGAGCTGCATAGCCTTACTGACTGTCACTCGCGATATATTAAGCAATTCAGCTAACCGGCGCTCAGGCGGTAAAAAATCATCCTCGTTTATTAATTGTTTTTTAATCGCAATTTCAATGGCTTGTTGTAATTGTATGTAACGAGGACTACTACTTTTCTTTTTCAGTTCTTCGCGAACCCAGTCAACAAAGTGATTTGGCATTCTTTTTAACCCCGGTTATTTGGCGGAGTAAGTGTACATTAGCATTTACACTAAGGTAAGAGTGTATTGGAGTTAGATTGGCATCACAAAATAACAATATTGGACTTTCATTGGCCTTAATTATTAATGTAAAGTATAAATCTTGCTTATATAAGAAGTCGGGAGTTTGTCAGTATCACTTTGAAACTACCTGATCTGATGCGAGAAATAAGTGTGTTATGTATTCTTCAAAGTCTGAGCACTATGCTGGCTCTGGAATAACATAGCGACCGTCGAGTTGCTATGAGGCACTTGAAGAATCAGAGGCTTTGTTGGCTTCGTCAAGAGTTAATCGAGTCGGTACGTAGTGCTCTGGTCATGGTGAGATTTTTTGATGGTACTCCGATAATGCGCGCGATTGTTTGTGCCAACCTAGGGGAGTGAGTACCCTTCAAACCATGACCAGAGCCGTTTTCAGGACGTTATTCAATATAATCGTGTTTCCTGCCAAGGAAATGTTACAGATTAGTCAAATCAACTCAGGTAGGGCTTTATTCCTTGTGTCTTAAGCACCTTCCCTTGAGACAATGATGGAAAACGTAATGGGTACACAGCAGAATAATCAGGGATTCTGGAAGGTAGAACACACAGGTATTGATATTGTCCCTCCTTCAGAACGCACGGGTACACCGATGGATCTGTTCTGGATCTGGTCGGCCGCCAACATTGGCATTCTTGGCATTATTTATGGTGCCATTATTGTTTCCTTTAAACTCTCTTTTCTACAATCTGCACTGGCGGTATTGATAGGGCTATCCAGTTTTGCCTTAGTGGGTTATCTCAGTTTCAGCGGTAAACTGGGAAGAACTTCAACTCTGACGCTTTCTCGTAACATTTTTGGCATCAGGGGAAATATTGCGCCGACCATGATTTTCTGGGGCATCTCCCTCGGGTGGGAGTCCATTAATATCGTTACTGGAACTTTAACACTCTCTGCGTTATTTCAGGCTTGCGGGCTCACTGAAAGTACACTTTTGACCGTGATCAGCATGATATTATTTGCAGGGCTGTCAATTGGCGTCACTCTGCTGGGAAAAGAGATGCTCATTGCCATGCAGCGCTGGATTATCCACGTTTTTGGCGCGATGACACTGGTTGTCGTGTTTTATATTCTGTTTACGACAGAGTGGAAAGCGGTGCTAGCTATGCCATCCGGCAGTTGGTTAACGGGATTCCTGCCAGCGGTTTCGGTGGTTGCTGCGGGGACGGGGATAGCGTGGGCGGCTACGGGAGCGGATTACAGCCGCTATCAGAGCGAAGGTTCTTCCAAATTGGGAATTTTTACAGCAGTCACTGCGGGAGGAATGATTCCTTTGGTGCTGTTATTGTTTGCGGGCATTCTGCTCTCTGTTCAATTACCCAATCTTCCCACATCAGAGAACCCTATCGCTCAAATTGGCTCGATTTTGCCGGATTGGATGGTGATCCCTTACTTGATGACGGCAACGGCAGGGATAGTAACAATGGCAGTATTGAGCCTCTATTCTGCTAGCTTGAACTTTTTGACATTGGGGATAAAAGTCAAACAGATCCATGCTGTTACCATTGATTCCATTATTGTTCTGACTCTTGCGATTTATCTTCTTTTTGTTACTGGCGACTTCATGGGGCCATTCGTCTCATTCCTGTTATTCTGCGGTGTGTTTCTGGCTCCGTGGGAGGCGATATTCTTACTTGACTACATTGTCGTCCGCCGTAAGCAGGGTTATTGTCCTGATAGCTTGTACAATGGTGATGGTTCAAATAGTGGCATTAAATGGATCCCCGTATTGTGTTGGTTATTGGGTGCATTTGTCGGTTTTCTGGTGACGAAAAATGACTTCATCAGTGGTCCATGGGCAGTTGGCATTTTTGCGAATTCCAGTCTTGGCCTGCTCCTGTCATTTTTTGTCAGTTTTATTTGTTATGGTCTGTATTTGATGCCGGGTAGGTATACAAGATGAAAGTACCTTTACTGCCTGTTGTGGTTATGGGGTCGGCTACAGGAGATATTGTTCTCAGGTTATCTGAATTACCCCACAGCGGTGAATATTGGGAAGCTGAAGAAGTTGATCGGCAAGTAGGCGGCTGTGCTTTCAACGTTGTGCGGGCATTGTGCCGTCTTCAAATTCCGGTTATCAATGGCATATTCGTGGGTAATGGTGTTTGGGGAGAACGTGTCACAGAAGAGATGGAAATGCTCGGATTAACAGTGACATTGCGTCATCCAAAACGTGACAATAGCTGGTGCATTGCCATGATGACGCCAGATGATAAGCGCATATACGTTTCTGTCCCCGGTTGTGACGATAGTTGGAATGCCGATATTCTGGCGACTATTCCGCTTCCGGAGCAGGGGCATATCTATTCCAGCGGCTATGAATTGGCAAACCCAAAAGCAGACGTTTTGCGTGAATGGTTGCTGGCTTCTCCCTCAGGGCTGACATTGGTATTGGATTTTGGCCCTCGTCTGCCTGATATAGATAGGGAGTTTATTCAGGCACTGCCTGCTGAAAGAACAATATTGAGTTTAAATCTTGATGAAACGGCGATGCTGTGTGGCGCCGGCGATCCAGTGGTACAGGCTGGCCGTTATGTTAATGAGCGGGGGTTCACTGCCATTGTTCGTCTTGGTGCAGAGGGAGCGTGGATATGTCAGCCGGGCTGCGAACCGGAATATATTCCTGCTTATCAGGTCAACGTTGCAGATACCATTGGTGCGGGTGATGCGCATTGTGGCGGCATGCTGGCTGGGCTGTCTCAGGGAATGTCGCTGCGTGATGCGGTGGAGCTGGGCAACCGTGTTGCGGCCGTGACTGTCAGCCGTTCTGGCTCTGATGGCGCACCGACCAAGGATGAACTGATGGATTTTGTATTTGGTTGAATCGACCGGAAATTAAGGCGAATAAAACCTACGTGCTTCCAGTCGTGTAGGTTTTATTCCGTCTATTTCAATGGCGTGATGCGGTAGGCGCAGCGTCGGGCACCGTTCAAGATATATTCTGTTCTCTCCACTTCGGCTTGCAGAATTTCCCGAAACAGTTTCAGCTCTGCCCGACAAAATCCTTGGCATATTGTGGCGGCTGCACAGATAGGACAGTGGTTTTCAATAAACAGAATCGCGCCATCTTCCTGAACCGAATATTGCGCCATATAACCTTCCTGATTGCGTATTGCGACCAGACGCTCAATTTTTTCCTGCAACTCCGCAGCGCCTTCCATCGCGATTTTATAGCTGGCAGAAGTTTTTTGTTCGCGCGTGTTGATGAGTAAATCTATGGCAGTTTCGCCGAGTTGACTGCGAATGATGGTCAACAGTTGAACCGTTAACTCTGCGTGAGTATTCGGGAATCGGGCGTGGCCTTTGTCCGTTAAATGCCAGAGCTGAATAGGGCGACCCACTCCTCTCGTTTCTGATTCTGCTTCAACCAGACCCTCTTTAGCCAGTTTCACAAATTGTTGACGAGCCGCTTCTCCAGAGGTTCCCAATATTTTGCCTGCATCAGAGGCTTGCATGGCGCCTCGTGTTTTCAGTAGCATCAATAACCGTTCGCTCACAGTCTGTGCAGTTATGATGTTATTTTCCAAGTCAATGCTTGACATATTGTTGAACCCTACATTAATTTATTCCAAGATTTATCTTGTTTAATTTATCGTAAGACTTTTCACAACTCAACTGGTGTTCAGGATAATAATCATGATAGTAACTGAGGAAAATAGTTGGAGTGATCTTTTTTCCAGCAAAAATGCGGCGAATGCAATGGCGCTTTCACTGGGTGTAGCATTAGTTGCTATTAACTCTTTAATTGCGATTACCATTTTGCCTTCTGTCGTCAACGACATTGGAGGTTTGAATCTCTATGCTTGGAATACAACTCTGTTTGTTGTGACATCAATTATTGGGGCGATACTTTCTGCCCGATTATTGAGAGCTTCGGGAGCGAGAAAATCCTATCTGATTGCGGCACTGGTCTTTTTTGTAGGCAGTTTATTCTGTACGTTGGCACCGACGATGGAAGTGATGTTGATTGGGAGAACTATTCAAGGATTTGGCGGTGGGTTGCTGTTTGCACTTTCATATTCCATGGTAAATCTGGTTTTTCCTCAATCACTCTGGCCTCGTGCTATGGCGTTGATTTCTGGTATGTGGGGCGTAGCGACTTTAGCCGGGCCTGCCATCGGCGGCATTTTTGCTGAAATGGACACATGGCGTTATGCTTTTGGCATCATGTTGCCAATCACGCTGTTGTATGCCTTATTTACCTACCTGATTTTACCGAAAAAAAATGTACAGAATGAAACCAAAGCGGCATTGCCGATTGTACAGCTGTTTCTGCTGTCGGCTGCGGTTATGGCGGTTTCCGCAGGTAGCTTGTCACAAGATCTGAAGACCAATATTAGTGGTATCATTGCGGCGGTGGTATTGATCGCGTTATTGATTATCCATGAGCGCCGTACCCTAGTGAAACTATTGCCCCAGAATGCGTTGAGTTTACGTTCCCCTCATCTGGTATTGTTCACAACCATGTTGTTATTAGTGATTGGCCTGTCGAGTGACGTTTTTGTTCCTTATTTTCTGCAAGTTCTGCATGGGCAATCTCCACTGGCTTCCGGATATATGATTGCAGCAGCAGCAGTAGGCTGGACGATTGCAGAAATACTCAGCGCGGGTTGGCAGGGGGCAAAGATGCGGTTTTCCATTGTGAGTGGCCCTATCTTTATGCTGCTTGGCATGGTGTTGCTGATTGTTATGCTGCCGCGCTCATCGTCAGGTCAGTGGCAAACCATATTGCCGCTTATTCTTGGGCTGGGGCTATTTGGTTTTGGGGTCGGTTTTGGCTGGCCGCACATTGTGACCCGCATCTTACAGGTTTCTGCCGATTCTGATAAAGATATCGGGGGGGCATCTATTACCATCGTTCAGCTATCTGCGAGCGCATTTGGTTCTGCATTGGCGGGTATGACCGTTAATGTGTTTGGGTTTTACCAACCCGGTGGTGTCAGTGGTGCTTCCTCCTCTTCTTATTGGCTATTTTTACTCTTCGCCATTACTCCACTATTGGCATTATTTACTGCCTGGAAATCAGCGAAAATCCCTGCTGGGAAGTAATGATAATCAGGGTTTATCTATCCTGTAATATTATCAACGGCATTATCTTAAAAAATAATGCCGCTTTGCTTCATCTTGAATGAGATTATCAGAAGGGTTCTGTCGCATTAATCTATGGTCGGGTAACTTCCTGTGCGCTGACCCATATCATCGATTTGTCAGTGCCTCTATCGTATGCCCATGACGTTGCATAATCGAATCGAACTCTGCATCCAGCTTAGCGTTTTGCCAATTATCGAATTCAGTTCTACTGATAACGACCGCTGAACTACCGTCTCGACGAGTGATTTCAACAGGTTCACCGTGAGCCGCTGTGTCCAACACTTCCGCGATGTTGGCACGGGCTTGAGTTGAGGTGTATGTACGCATAATATTCCTCCAAATCTGTACATATTAATTGTACATTTATTGGGTGATTATTCAACAACGCAGATCTCGGCACGGCTCACCTTTAACGGTGATTTTTTTACATCTTCATATAACGCAACCAATCGCACGCTATACGCCTTCGGAGTATGTCGGGGGGTTTCCAGCGTGGGAGTATCTGGCGCTCAAAATATTCAGCTGCTAAGTCTGATACCTTTATAGCGTCAATCTTTGCCAGCGCTTCGGCCTTGCGTTCCTGTTTCTCTCCGGCAACGTCATAGCCCAAAGCAACACGAGCTGATAGCTCTCTGGTCAGTTCTCTTGCTTTGGCTAGTGATAGGTCAGCATACGTTCCTAAGTTCATGGTTCTAGACTTTCCAGCCAATTTATATCTGAAACGCCATGATGGAATTCGGTCAGCCTCTCTAAAACGTAAATATAGCCCGTTACCGTCCGCTTTCCCCTCGAACCTTTTGCCTGACTTTATCCACGCCCTGATCTCTTTATCGGTGAGTTTAGGCATTGTGCAATCTCCAATGAAAAATAGGGGGTGTACCCAAAATGGTTTTCTAAATGTGCTTTGGGTACACCCTAGTGGTACACGATAGTCATGCGCTACTGTGATTCGTTCTGCAATGCTCTGATAGTAAAAAAGCCAGATACAACAAGGTGTATGCTGGCTTTGTGATATGTTCTGGTATGTTATGAAACCCTATTGAATTTATTCATTGAGTAGGTGGTATGAAGCCTTGCTATTACTGAGTTTGTTCTACTCAATATTTCCTAGGGGACACCCTTGGGTACACGCTAAATCGAGGTGTACCAATGGGATGATTGAAATGTATTCAATCATGAAAGTCACATATTAGCGATGTGATTACTTTTTGAGTTTTTTCTTTGCTATCGTTTCTAATTGTTTGATGCTTTTCTCGGGTGATGGTAAATCCTCTGGCATTGTTCCGCCCAACTCTTGGATCGTATCTCTTACTTTTCTTCCAACGTCAAAATGAGTCTGGTTTGCTTGTGTTTTGCTTTTTACGTTATCTCGTCTCAGTTTTTCCTCGGCTTGGGTTGCTCTAAACAAGTTAGCAGCAAGCTCTGTTGACCCCATGTGATCTAATATTCGTTGTGATTTTTTTAAGCCTTTTCGCTGGTGGATTGCTTTTTGGTCTAGTCCGCCGTATAAACCTTGGTAGCCGTGATTTTGGAAAATGGCAAAATCAATATTTGTTTCTACGCCTGCTCGCTGGGCTGTTTCAACTAGCTGCTTGTTATGCTCTTTTAGCTCATTGCGCAGGAATAGCCGTTTTTCATCTTCTCGTAGTCTTTTAAATGTCGCATCATCTGCTAGCTCTTGCCGTCTAGTTTGAATCGCAAAATATGTCTGCCCTGCCGCTATCACTGGCTTGCTAGGATCTCCATTTTGTACAACGAGATAGCAGGCATAGCGAGACAGTATTATATCCTTTAATTTTCTTTGTGCACCTGAGCCAATATTGACCATATCGAGGACATCCTCGAAATGGTTTTCAATATTGTGTCCGCTATGGGAGCAGGCTTCTTTAGCTCGTTCTAAAACAGGCGTGAAGTGACGGTACTCTGAATATTCAAGAAGCTTAGAAAGCTCTCTAGCCGACCAGAATTCGATACCAGATTCATCAATTCTTTTTATTTTTTCAAATGGCTGGTGGTGTTGCTCCATGTATCGAACCTCTCATATTTGTTAGTGGTATAGATTGATAATACGGATAGCTTACCTTTAGTGTAATTCAAATACTGTTATGCCATCCAAGAATAACCCTTTCCGTAAACTCCTTATCCTTTTGCCAAGCTCAATATTGATATGGTATTGGTAACTATAAGCTAGGAACGAACCCTTCACTTCTCAATGATTGAATTACACCTCTTATCAGACATGAATGGGATATATCAATCGTGTAGATTGCTTTCGTTCATGGTCTGCCGTGTGCGCTCTATCAAGGCCTGTATTTCAGCTTCCGTCATCGGCTCAACCATTTTTTTCAGTGCCTTGATAGCGTGATCTTTGGCTTCACGGTAGCCGTTGGCATCATTGTTATTAACAGCAAATGTCATGGCTTTCAGGGCTTTTTCTTCATCATCGAGGAACTCCCATGACGGATCGTGTTATTCCATATACTTACCGGTGAATTTTGACAGTGCTTCCGGTTCGTTCTGTAACTTCGCCTTTCGCCGGATTTTATCCATGCCCTGATCTCTTTATCTGTGATTTTAGGCATTGTGCAATCTCCAATAAAAAATAGCCGTGTACCCCTAAATAGGTTCTGTGATAGTTAGGGGTACACCCTAGTGGTACACGATAGTCATGCGCTACTGTGATTCGTTCTGCAATGCTCTGATAGTAAAAAAGCCAGATACAACAAGGTGTATTCTGGCTTTGTGATATGTTCTGGTATGTTATGAAATGCTATTCGATTGAATTTATTCATTGAGTATGGGGAGTAAGGCCTTGTCATTACTGGATTGGTGATATTCAATATTTTCTAGGGGTACACCCTTGGGTACACGCTAAATTGAGATGTTCCTTGCATCCTCAAAAAAACGTGCTGTTATCATGGATTACAGCTCGGGTTAGTATAGTCCACCAATTCGCGCAGGTGCTGCGCCAACTGGTCAACGGTTTTCTCGCCCGTAGCGGCATCTACTGTTAAGTTTTCCAATGTATTGTCGTTATCACGGATCTTGATACCATTACGATAGAGAAAAGTCATGGTAACGAAAAACGCTGTGCGCTTATTACCATCATTGAAAATATGACCACGAGCGATAGCAGCCCAATAGGTCGCTGCAAGTTCAAAAATATCTGTTATGCCTTCATAGTGTGTACGGTTTTGTACCCGATAGATGAGCGCTTCAGCTCTACCAGAATCGGGCATTCCGGCAACGCCGGGAAGCCGTTGTAATATTCGGTCATGAAAAGCGATAACTTCCTGTGCGCTGACCCATATCATCGATTTGTCAGTGCCTCTATCGTATGCCCATGACGTTGCATAATCGAATCGAACTCTGCATCCAGCTTAGCGTTTTGCCAAGCATCGAATTCAGCTCTACTGATAACGACCGCTGAACTACCGTCTCGACGAGTGATTTCAACAGGTTCACCGTGAGCCGCTGTGTCCAACACTTCCGCGATGTTGGCACGGGCTTGAGTTGAGGTGTATGTACGCATAATATTCCTCCAAATCTGTACATATTAATTGTACATTTCTTGGGTGATTATTCAACAACTCAGATCTCGGCACGGCTCACCTTTAACGGTGACTTTTACATCTTCATATAACGCAACCAATCGCACGCTAAGCTACGCAGATAAAATTTTGCGGTCTAGATGGATTCATTTGGTTCACGTCACTACATCACGCCTACGCCACGTAATCCCCACGAAATAAACGTAAACCCGACGTAAAACGCACTACACCGCACCCGCCTGCACGTTTTGGATCAAAAAGTTTTTTCAGTTTTAAAATTCTACAAACCAAATCGCCAGACCGTGCCAGTACTCGCTGTGTGAGAAAAATCTCAAACTGAAATGAGTGAAAAGAATTTCAGCAAATTTCAGTTTTCTATTCGTTTACATTCTGGGTGATAAATTGTATTTCATTGAAATAAAATACTTTTTCTATTTTACGTGAGATTTTTACTTGGTAGGAAACCCAACATAAAAACTAAAAGTCAGTCTCTATGCAGGGTAGGAGGAAATGTAAACTGAAATTGTGTGAAATTTCGCGTTCTGCATCTGATAATTCTTCCCATAAAATTATTGATGCTATTTCTCAGATTGCTACAATTTCAATACATGATTACGTGAATCTTGTACCAACTTACTAGGACGTATCGAATGTGAAAAACTTAGGGTTAAAGCGTATGTATGACCACATTCAACATCATTACAACAACAATAAATTTCCGGTATGTTATTCAATTCTTGCGTTTTGATTTTTTTGATTGTTGCCTGTCCGTCACACTCTGGGCAATATACTTTTAATACTTTCATTGTTGATAATCCTCACATCAATTGCCTGCCAGAATAAAGCCAGTTAAATAACTACCTTTCCATTTTCAGTAGTAACACTGGCAACACTGGTAACAGCGTTGATTTAAAAGAGATTAATGTGTTACCACTCCAAAAAACGAACTGGTAACAAGTGGTAACAGCCTATTTTTGTTACCAGTTGTTGCCACTCCCCAAAATTGACTGGTAACAGTGGTAAGCCTTGATATAACTGGTTGTTACCAGTGTTACCACTGTTACACATTAAATATAAGACAGTCAGTTTTATCCTGATTATTCGGCAGAACCTAAGACGTCACTATTAAATAAGTAAACCCGTTTAAGCCCTATTTCTGGTAGGCGTATACTCGTTTGTATCCTGCCGTCCTTGCCTGCTTCTAACCAACCCTTTTCAACACACAAACGGGCTACTTTGCGCGAATCAAAGCCCTTGCATATCTCTTTCCATGCGGAGGATAAAACATAAAATTGAACAGTTGGATCTTGATTTGCAGTGCCTTTTTCAACGCGACGAAAGCCCATCATATTGAGAGGGCGACTATTCTCATCGTACCAATCCGCAAAGCGGCTGAATTGGTTACGTGAAATAAAATCGGTCACTTGCTCCAATGCCGTAATATCTTCCTGATTCGCGGTGTGTCCCCGCTCTTTCATCCATGCCGCTAAACATTTTTCAGCCGCTGCATACGCTTCCCCTTGTTGCCAACCTGTAATTCCTGCTCGTGTTGCGATTTCCCCCGCCATAGCAACAAGGGCAAAACGGGTAATTGCGCGACCAACCTGATTACCTGCATTCTCTGGCATCATGTTTGCGGTATATTCTTTCAATAAGGCTTTAGCCGTTCCTGAGATAGATGTCAGATCATGAGTGAGGTATTTCAGCCAATCGCGGAACGGTGAGCCATGATATTTAGTCACGGCCTGTTCAAGGTACTCAGCCAGTGATTTACCGCTGGCAAACTGGTGTAAGTCTTCAAACACACCGTGTTTACCTGAATCACTCGGAATTTGGATCATACGCACTTCCACACCTGCATAAGTGCGTTCGCCCGCATTCGCCGCATGTTCAACTAAAGAGAGTTCCCCTGTTGATAAGAAAAGTAAATTCCAGCGGTTGGTTTCTCTGACACTTCCGTCTGTTTTCGCTCTGGCCTTACCCTGACCATTTGCCAGCATATAGGCAATATTACCCGCCTCACGCCCGTCAACTTCTCTGATTTCGTCTAGCATCAATGTTGCATCATTGCGGCGGCAGGCTGTACCTTCAAGCGCATTGCCAGTGGCTCGCCATGTATACCAGTAATCTGTTCCACCACAGACAGACGCAGCCACTTTCATTGTGGTTGTCTTACCATCCGTGGATTCACCTTTTAAGTGATAGCCACCGCCACCTACACCAACTAATTTCAGTAATGATGAGGCAAAGGCTAAACTCACGGAAAAGGCGAGTCTTGCGTTTCCTGTGCAATATTTGCCTATGTGTTCTCTCCATTCTTCACTTGTGCCCGACACTCTAAAATCTTTGCCTTGGACACTGGAGGTTTGCAAAATAACGGAATCCGCACCTGAACCGACAACTTCATCTTGTAAAACATACACATTACCGTGCCACCCAGTTTTATTGACACAAGTAACCTTTTTCTCTGGTCGACACAGTGATATGTATTCCATCAAGTGCGCCCGTGCCTGCCCTGAAGTATTGATATAGGATAGCCCGTTCACCAAAAGCACTCGGCGTAATTCTTCACCGCTTCCGCTTAACATTTCCATCGGCATAGCCCACTTACGGCAATTACCGTAAGTATCTTCCCATTCTAATAAACGTCCGTAATTACTGCTGTCAGCATCACAGGTAATTGCAGTCACTTTTATCGGGCTACTAATTTTGATGTTCCTGACTTCGGTATCACCATCCGATTTATTGACAAGCTTGTCATACCATAAATATTCTTGAGTGAGTCGAAAACCTTGAGGTAAATAGGCTTTATCTTTTCCGCAGTAGATCATTTCTTCAAAGAAAGCCTCTTTTACCTTGTTGTCACTGTTTTCTTGTCGGTAATCATCCCAATCCGCTTTATAGTGAGTAGGTGGCAGAGTTACCCAACCATCGACCGCCTTAGCCGCTTTTTCTGCCCATAACTTGCCCGTGTTTTCCTTGCCATCAATAAAATCGTTATCACCGGCAATAATAATTTTTGCCTGTGGCCATCGTTCTCTCAACTGTTGTGCGACTTTAACCAGATTAGTGGCAGCAACCGCCGCCACAATGAAAGCATCAATCACTTTTGACAGGCTTAACCCTGTGGCAAAACCTTCTGTAATCACCACCTGTTCAATGTTTTTATCCGTCTTATCAGCGACGACAATAAATGAACCTGAAAGCACAGAACCGGATAACAGGCTCTTTTCCCCTTTCGGGCTGATTAATTGCCCGCCTTTAATTGAAACTTGGTTATCAACTAATGGCAATAAAAGTGATCCAGTTGGAAAAATAATCCCACCTTGCGTATATTGTTGCTGCGTAATTAAATATTGATGATTGGTTAAGCCTTTGTTTGAGAGATATTGGCTTTCGCCTGAAAGACATAAGGCTTTCAGTTTTTCAAATAGCTCGATACCTTTTTGTGCGCTAGCCTTTTTTATTCTGGTTGGCGTTATTTTTTTAAACTCAGGTAAGAGGAGTATTTTATTGATTTCGAAACACGTCGTTTTAATATCTTGACCTGTCACCAGTTTAATTAAATCGAGTCCGTCACCGCTGCCACAGTGATTACAAAACCACGTTCCTTTACCGTTTTTATCATCAAATCGAAAGCGATCTTTGCCACCACATTTAGGGCAAGCTCCATGCTTGTTATTTTCGGGTACAGATACCCCTAAATTGCTTAAAATATAATACCAACGCCCGTTGGCTGCCTTAACGATATCCGTCACGGAAGGTATGCTTGTTGGTATCGTTGAAGCGTCTGGATAGTTTTGATTATTCATTATTTAATATCCCTGTTCATTAGGCTGCTTTCCTCAATAATGAGTTCAACTTGTTCTGATAAACACTCCATGACGACTGCCATGCCTTCGCTTGAAATAGGCTTCCCTTCGCTGTTATTTAATAATTCGGCGAGAAATGCCGTCATCTGCGCCACTCTTAATAGCTGCTTTTCGCCTGTAGCAGAAATGACGGCATTTTTATGGATTGTATTTGTCATGATCAATTCTCTCTCTTTGGCTGCACAGGTAAACGCCCTGCAAACAAGAGAACAAAATCATGAACAAGCAGTATTCTTGCGTTGTGTTCATCTAGCGCTGTAGCCTCTATACGGAATGGTTTAGCGGTAGTATCAGAACGTTTTACGCACAGGAATATAAATTTAAATTGAGTTTGGGTAGGGACTGTCATCATAAAGATGATCTCCTTTACTTTGTAAAAGTGATCACCGCCAGAGTTTCCACGCTCAATAGGGGCGGTGACGTTATCAGAGGTGGAAATACTGGTAGTAAAGGAAACCAGCCACCCTTTCGGGTGCTCCGACAACGCCACCATTGAATTCAGATAGGCGTAGGCCGCCATTAGATAGGCATTATTTACGACACAAAAAAAGACGCATGTGGCGTCTACTGTCGCCTTTACTATTCTCAGGTTTCCACGCCTGACGTTAGATTTTGCTAACGTGTTTCCAATATAGCCCAACCGTTCAGACGGATGCAACCTTTTTATTTTCATGATTAAAATCGGCTTAAACTACGAAGTTGATAGGGATGAGAAAACAGCCCAGCCTAAACTGGGCAAAAGAGTTAACCTGCGGAGATTGCTGTAAACCAACGATTTTTCGTATTCTTGAGTCCATCCGAAAGGTTAAATACTACCGGTGAACTAATCGAAAACTTACTTTTCTTTCGGGAAAAGTGAGAACGGTTAATACTGAATTTTAATCTGTCTGTTCCAACACTCGCAGGGCTGTCTGTAACGGCAAGACCACCCAAATAAAAAATACCCTCCCCTTGGAAATCCTCTTGAACCTCGATAGAGCAAAATAATTTTTGCCCCTGTCTGTTATATTCCATGAGCTTTAGATTCGGTCTTAATCGCAAATAGAGCCGTGCTTTTCCATCAATGACATCGGTTCGGGCTGCGAGTACCTCCCCTAAATTATCGAGATTGCGGTTATGCTCTTCCCAGATCAGTGCGGTGTAATAATTGGGATCGTAGGTTTCTGCTATTTCATTCAGCCATTGCGCTTCGATAACACGTCTATCAATGGTTTGTCCCTCTGTTGCAACACAAATCCAAGTGGTCATTAACTGCGATTCACTCATAGCGAAAATACCCCTTCTTCAATGTGGATCGCATTTTCATCAACTGCGGCATAAAGGTTGCCATCCCCTAAGCCGTAACCTTCGTTACGCAAATAACTGTGTTCATACACCTGTCTTTCATCGACAAATTCCGCGCGGAAACGCCGGGTATTTTTTTGCGTATAGATATGCAAATTATCTAATGTAGTCACAACCAATCGACGACCTGGCATAAACGGTGGAATGAGCGCAAAGCGTCCCGCAATGGTACTGAGTGCCAGTTGGCTGGCTTGAATATCTGCCGCCTTATCCGAAGCACTAAATAATTTCTCTCGATAGAGTGCCGCCAGTTCTGAACCGACCAAGACCACTAAGCGAGGATCTTCGCGGAACTCTTCAGGGATTTTCTTGATGATAAGATAATTTGCAATAGCATCTAAATTAGGGAAATCCCCATTCTTGCCTAAGGAAATTTTATCGGTGATCACTTGTGAACCCTGATTAAATTCTTTCGCTATTGCGTGCCAGCCCCTATTAACATCTTGCCCGCGTTTATAGATATCGGGTTGAGTCGGATAGGCACAGAATTCACCATTAAAGCCGATTCTGATCATGTCTAACGAAACCGTTTTAGAAAACAAGTCAGACATAATTTTAGTAAAGTGTTCATCATCCCCACTGCCACTGTTGGCAATGAGTGACATTTGTTCATAAGAAATTGCAGCGCAGGTATCTGTTTCTTCTAAAGCATAAGGAGCACCTTCCATGTTGACACGTTTATGGAATCGGCCGTCAATAACTCTTCCCGTATGGAGGGTATTATCTCCTAAATTAACCGTATCGCCGTTTTCTTGGCTCACATCCGCTAGCGTCAATTTATTTAAAAACCAACTTGAATCTGAAATAGCAACGCGTAATAAATTTTCAGAGGGAGGAGAAATAGCAAAAGTATTACTATTGCTAGAGGTGTATTCAGCCCCACGGGTAAAATTGGCATGAAAAGTTCTGGCCGCATCTGGAATGGCGGTAATATACATAATAATTTCCTTTTTTTAAATTACATATAGCTCAATTTATCTTTAGTTCTATTTTTAGCATTAACCATGGTATTAACGTATTCATCAGCGGTTAACACATGCTTTAAATGATGACTTTCTTTTCTGTAATATAATTTATAGTAATCACTTTGATAAACGGGAGTATGATTTAACGTATATTTATCTTTTGGAGTAACACATTGACTAATGATTTTATTAATACAACGTTCTAACTCATCCGTCGCTGATATAATTAGTTTACATGCGCGACTATGTTCCCAATCCATTCCGGATAGTAAAGCATTTAAATTCACTGTTTCTCTGGGGATAGATTCTAATAGTTCTTTTTTAAACCCCATTATTTTTTCAGAAAATAACCATTCAATAACCGGATATAGTAAACCATAGAGACCATTCACTTTCTCCAGTTTACCTCTCTCACGCTTAATAGAGTCTTCTTTCCTTTCTACTGCGTGGTGCATATCTGTAATCCAAGCTCGGTTACTGATAGAATAGCTGTTAGGATTTTTTATTTTACCGCTTTGAGCATTGCTTAATATGTCAACCATACTTTTCAGCTCGGCATCCTCTTTTTCAGGAAGCTTTGAATAATTTGATACAACACTTCGTCCTCTCTTAATAAGAAGTTTTATTTCCTCTACAGAGGGGATCAGATTATCAAAGTTAAACCCTGTGAGTTCAGTGAATTTTTTTATTGAATCTTTCATCTTTGCCAGTTTATATAATTCAATAGTTCGAATCATAAACCCAGTATCTTTACCGTTCTCTTCAAACGGTATGAACTTGTAGTTAAAGATATATGATAGATTTTCATCTTTATAGAATGATACTTCATTCATAACCTGTGTCCTTTTTATGGTTATATATGGGCGTAAAAATTCAACACCTATTTATTGATGTTTTTGGGTTTGTTAGTTATGTTGGATAAGATTTAATTTATCATAAAGATAAATCAATAAAGTTATAAATAAATTTATATAACTATAGATTCTCTTCGTGATTTTTTATTTTCTACCCATTTACGTATTTCTGCTGCATCAAAGACAAAAAAACCATCCTCTAATTCAAAAGGCTGCGGTATCTTTTTATCTTTAATCCAACGGTGTAACGTTGAATCAGATATACCCAGAAAGTCTGCGGTATGGCGTTTACGTGCATTACCGATTTCAGGGTATGGGCTTGTATTTTTCATGCGTGGGTTTTTCTGCTTCACCATGCTGCTTCTGGCCTCCCTATGTTATGCCTATCTCTGTTGTGACGTGTTAGGAGCATTCTAGGGCTTAAAAAACACGATTTCCACCAAGAATGGAATCCATTGAAACAATCATAAAATCCATTGAAACTATTTTAATCCATTAAAAAATAAGGTTAGTGATGAATTTTAAAGATTAGAATAAAAATCGAATACCTGATAATTATTTTAATTATATCAGTGCGTTATGTTATTTGTGTGGTAGGTGGGGTTAGTAATCATGTAACACCATATAAAACCGTGTCAATACCATGAGTAACATTGCCCATCATTGCCCATCATTGCCCATCATTGTTCATTACTGCTCGTCATTGCTGCTTACTTTGTAAGCAATAATATTCATGGATAGGTTTATGGGGATTTAGTGGCCTATTGGTTATGAACCAATTGTTCATCGCTCTCGTTTAAGTAGTAATCAGCATCTCTTAGTTTGTCATAGAATGTGGAGGATCCAACACCACCTAAAAAGTCTTTGTTAATTCCGTCAGCTAACAAGTCTTTGTTCATTCCATCAACTAATTCTTTGATATCTTCATAAATTCTTTTCTTGTTAGGCTTACCTATTGAGCCGTAATTGTTTGATGGTTGACAGCCATTTATAGTTTTTTCTTGCAGTAGTAGTACAAGTAGCCCAATCAGTTTGTAAGTTCCTTTTTGCTCATCATTTTTGCGATATTGTCCCTGACCTTTTTTATTCTGCATCGCTATCTTTTGAACTAATTCTTGTCCACCAAGGGCGTGAATGTATGTTTTCCACTCATCATTTTTATACTTTGTATATATATTGTTTAGAGCTTGTTCTATTCTTGATTTAATGATCTCTGGTATAAATTCTTCTAAAAGGCACACGTACGGATATGCAGCACCAAATACGATATCAGAATCAACCGCTGAGTTTGTTTTTGTGTCCTGTAACGGATTGACAGCGTTTACATTATTCACAATAGCACTTCTTAGCATATTAACATTTTCTGAATATTCCTCCGGTATATCTTTAACTGCTGCATAAGGGTTAATACCAAGAAGTGAAAGAGCTACAGCATTGGGTGTTGCACGTCCTTGGAATGAAAATAACTTAAATCTATCAATCTCAGGTGGCTTCTTCATAAAAATTTCCGTTTAATTTGTTTTATTGGAGTAACGTTGTAGTCTTCGCCTTTTTCCAGCGCTACCAGCAAATCACACCATTGAGCTAGTGCGGCTTTACGCTCATCAAAGTAATCATGCCTGTTATAGATGCCCTCAACGCCTTTTATACGGTGATTTAGGCAACGTTCGGCTACAAAGGGATCTACACCTAACGCGGCTAAGTGGGTTCTGGCAGTTCGTCTAAAGTCGTGGATAGTGAAGTTAGGCATATCAACAGGTAATTCCCGTCTTACTTTGGCGAGCGCAACGGGTAAGGTAGATTCCTGAATATGTGGGATCATGCGATGCTGCATTTTTCTGGCTGGTAGAACATATTGACTACCGCAAGCCATAGCCTTTAATTCCATAAACCACTCTATAACCTGTGGGCACAGTGGGATATCTACCGCATCACCGTTTTTGCTACGTTCTGCCGGAAAGTGCCAGACTGCCTTTTTAAAGTTGAATTCTTCCCAACGTGCGCCGCATAGCTCCATTTTTCTCAAGCATAGAGCAAGCAGTATCTTAAAACTGATTTCATTCTGGCGGCTGATTGAAGACGTTCTGAACGTTCTCAGTAGAATGATCAGTTCTTCTCTGGTTAGCCATCTATCGCGTGATACTTCTTTCCCGCCAGCGTCCGCAACCTCAAATGCCGAACACGGGTTAATCTCTATCATCTGCCGCTTAATGGCATAATCAAACATGCGCCTTAGCCACCGTAGAACATCGGTCGCCATAGTGGGTGCGCCCCTGTCTACAATGCTCTTGAGCATTTCATCAATGTGGCGGGGTCTTACATCCTCCAACTTCATATGACCAATGCGAGGGTTAATGTCTTTGTCTATGCGTCTGCGGAGTATGTCGGGGTGCTTCCAGCGTGGCAGTATCTGACGTTCAAAATACTCAGCCGCTAAGTCTGATACTTTGATAGCGTTCTTTTCAGCCTCAATTTTTGCCAGTGCTTCGGCTTTACGTTCTTGCTTTTCGCCAGCAACGTCATAGCCCAGCGAAACACGTGCGGATAACTCACGGGTAAGCTCTCGCGCTTTGGCTAGCGATAGGTCAGCATACGTTCCTAAATTCATGGTTCTAGACTTTCCAGCCAATTTATATCTGAAACGCCATGATGGAATTCGGTCAGCCTCTCTAAAACGTAAATATAGCCCGTTACCGTCCGCTTTCCCCTCGAACCTTTTGCCTGACTTTATCCACGCCCTGATCTCTTTATTGGTGAGTTTAGGCATTGTGCAATCTCCAATGAAAAATAGGGGGTGTACCCAAAATGGTTTTCTAAATGTGCTTTGGGTACACCTTTGGGTACACCCTAATCATGCGCTACTGTGATTCACTCTGCAATGCTCTGATAACAAAAAAGCCAGATACAACAAGGTGTATGCTGGCTTTGTGATATGTTCTGGTATGTTATGAAATGCTATTCGATATTTTGAATTTGCTCGCGCATCTGCTCAATCAGCACTTTTAATTCAATCGCTGAATTTGTCACATCCGCATTAATTGACTTCGACGCCAGTGTATTCGACTCGCGGTTAAATTCCTGCATCATAAAATCCAGCCGACGGCCAACGGCTTCTTTCTTCTTCAGAATATTACGTGTCTCTTTTACATGAGCATCCAGACGATCCAGTTCTTCTGCCACATCAATGCGCTGTGCCATTAGAATCAGCTCCTGCTCAAGACGGTTATTTTCCAACTGAATCTGTGCTTCTTCCAGTTTGGTCTGTAAGCGCTCACGCTGCCATTGTAAGATTTCTGGCATTTGCTGGCGGATTTTGCTGGCTTCTTCCGTCACTGCATCCAAACGCTGCTCAATCAGCGTCTTAAGTGCCTGACCTTCTGTTTCACGGCTCTGGATAAAGGCATCAAGAGCCAGATCAAGCTCTGCCAGCAATTGTATGCTGATGGTGTCTAAATCCTGTTCTTCGGCGGACATCACGCCCGGCCAGCGCAGGATATCTACTGGATTGATTTCGCCTTGATTGCTTTGCTGTTTAACCCAGTTTGCTGCCTCAACCAGCTGTTTTGCCAGATTTTCATTCAGCATCAAGGTTCCCTGAGTACGGGTATCCAGATCAAAACGCAAGTTACACTCTACTTTGCCGCGAGTCAGGCGGGAACGAATACGTTCGCGGATGACTGGCTCAAGGCTTCTGAATTGCTCAGGCAGGCGAATGTAGGTTTCCAGGTAACGTTGGTTGACGGAGCGCAGTTCCCATGCTGCGTTTCCCCAATCGGCCTTGATATCTCGCCGCGCAAAAGCGGTCATGCTACGGATCATAATTCGTTTCCAATTTATAGAATGATGAGCGGATTATAACTCTCCGCGTAGATGCAGGATAGGCATTCGCCGTGTTAGGTCGTATAATGCGCCCCCAATAATGTTTTAACAGCGGAGAGAACACTATGAGTCCAGTAGGAAAGCGTCCAGCAGGAAGAACGGCAGGGCAGGTGCGTCCTATTAAAATGACCCGTCATTACACCAAACACGCGGAAGGCTCGGTTCTGGTGGAGTTCGGGGATACCAAAGTGTTATGTAATGCCTCCGTTGAAGAAGGAATTCCTCGTTTCCTGAAAGGTCAGGGGCAAGGTTGGATCACGGCTGAATATGGCATGTTGCCACGAGCAACCAATAGCCGGAATGCCCGCGAAGCCGCCAGAGGAAAGCAGACTGGCCGCACAATGGAAATCCAGCGTCTGATTGCACGTTCACTGCGTGCCGCAGTAGATTTGAAAAAATTGGGTGAATATACCATTACGCTGGATTGCGATGTGATTCAGGCCGATGGCGGTACGCGGACTGCGGCCATCTCTGGCGCGTGTGTGGCACTGGTGGATGCACTGAACAAGTTGGTTGCTGATGGCAAGCTGAAAAAAAGCCCGATGAAATCAATGGTAGCGGCAGTGTCTGTCGGGATTGTTGAGGGTGAAGGTCTTTGTGATCTGGAATATGTTGAAGACTCGGCGGCTGAAACTGATATGAATATCGTCATGATGGATGACGGCCGGATGATTGAAGTGCAAGGCACGGCAGAAGGTGAACCGTTCAGCCATGATGAATTGCTCTCATTGCTTTCCCTCGCTAAAGAGGGGTTAGAAACGATTTTTGCAGCGCAGCGAGATGCGTTGAAATAATAAATTAATCAGGCGGCTGAATAGTCGCCTTTTTTATGCCTGCAAAATGGCGATAAGTATGACAAGAAATCAAAGAGGAAAAATTCCAATGAAAGCCTATCAACGCGAATTTATTGAGCTGGCACTGAAAAAGCAGGTGCTGAAATTTGGCGAATTTACGCTGAAATCCGGCCGCAAGAGTCCCTATTTTTTCAATGCAGGGCTGTTTAATACTGGGCGTGATGTGGCATTGATTGGTCGTTTCTATGCAGCAGCACTGTTGGATAGCGGTATTTCGTGTGATCTGCTGTTTGGGCCCGCTTATAAAGGTATTCCGATTGCAACCACAACGGCAGTCGCGTTGGCAGAACGTCATGACATCGATATGCCTTATTGCTTTAACCGTAAGGAAGCTAAAGATCATGGTGAAGGCGGATCACTGGTCGGTAGCCCACTACAAGGTAATGTTGTTGTTGTTGATGATGTGATTACAGCAGGAACAGCTATCCGCGAGTCGATGGAAATTATCAAACAACACGGTGCAACGTTGTCTGGTGTTATTTTGTGTTTGGATCGTCAAGAACGCGGGCAGGAGACGCTTTCAGCTATTCAGGAAGTTGAGCGTGACTATCACTGCAAAGTTTTTTCCATCATTACTTTGAATGACTTGATTAGATATCTACGTGAAAATCCAGATATGCAGCCTTATTTGGCGGCGGTGGAAGCCTATCGCAGAGAATACGGTATCTGATTGCCCGCTGGGTAAAAACGGCTGAGAGATAAAAAAAACCCTCGCCCAATGGCCGGGCGGGGTGAGTAGTAGAAATGACACCCCGCATGTAATACGGTAACGATGCCATTACTGAGTTACTTTATAGTAAACTCAACGAGAAGATGCATATTAACACAATTCAACGAAAAAACCGCACGTTATCATTCTCAGCATGAAAGAGGGAATTTCACGGTGCAGGCTCAGTTATTGCAGTTGAGTTAATATCAATGGCCAGCGTATTTCAAACTCTTGGGTCGGGCGATAGCGGAATTCAGAACGAACAAAACGGGAAAGCATTCCTTCACAAAACGCCAGTAGCTGCGATGCCAGTACGGCCTCGTCATAATTGAATCCCTGTCCATCACGTATTTTTTTCTCTTTTAAAATTTGGCGGAGCTGCGCTTCAATACGTTCAAATAGTTGGTTAATGCGGTTTTGTAGTCTGTCTTGTTCGAACATCAGGGCATGACCTGTCATGATACGGGTCAATCCGGGGTTCTTTTCCGCAAATCCCAAAAGCAGGATGAGGATTAACCGAATGCGGGTAATGGTGTCTTTTTCATCTTGCAGAATCAGATTGATACGCGAAATCAAAGTGTCTTCAATAAACTCAATCAGGCTATCAAACATCCGGGTTTTGCTTGGAAAATGACGATAAAGTGCTGCTTCAGAAACCCCAACATTTGCGGCGAGTTTTGCTGTGGTAATGCGCTGACTGCCATCACTGGATTCAAGCATATGTGCCAGTGTCTGTAAGATTTCCTCACGTCTATTTTTCTTTTTTGTACGTTCTTTTTCTGCCATGTCTGATAAGACCCCTGCTAAAACAGCAAAACAAATCCAGCTATTTTTTGCCCACCACGATCATGGGCAAAAAATATGAAAATCGGTTGACGGTATCAGGCTTTATGGAAAGTTATTGACGACCGGAATGACCAAAACCACCACTGCCGCGTTTGCTGGTTTCAAAATCTTCAACCAAGTTAAATTCGGCCTGTACAACGGGCACAAAAACCATTTGGGCAATGCGCTCACCGGGTTCAATGATGAACATCTTATCACCACGGTTCCAAACTGAAACCATCAGCTGTCCCTGATAATCGGAGTCGATAAGCCCCACCAGATTGCCCAGAACCACACCGTGTTTGTGACCCAGCCCGGAGCGGGGAAGAATAACCGCTGCCAATTGTTCGTCTGCGATATGGATGGCGATCCCTGTTGGCAGGAGTTCAGTCTGGCCTGGAGCCAGTTCTACTGCATTATCCAGACAAGCACGTAAATCTAAACCCGCAGAACCAGGTGTAGCATAAGTCGGTAAGGGAAATTCTTGTCCAATGCGGGGATCAAGGATTTTAACGTCGATTTTTTTCGTCATAGCGTTTGAGTATCTCGTCTAATAAACAGTGGCCGAGCTGTAATTTACTACTGTGAGGTAAATTAACGCTGCCATCATGCCAGAATAGATGTAATGCGTTGGTATCACTGTTGAAGCCATGTTCGGCCAGAGATACATTATTTGCGCAAATCAAGTCCAGAGACTTCTGCTTGAGTTTTCTGCGGGCGTATTCTTCCACATTCTGGGTTTCGGCTGCAAATCCAACGACAAATGGACGATTTATTTCCATCGTGGCAACACTTGCTACAATGTCAGGATTTTTCACCAGTGTAAATGTGACCTCATCACCCTGTTTCTTGATTTTCTCCGTCGCTATTTGTTTGAAACGATAGTCCGCTACGGCGGCACAGCCGATGAAAATATGCTGTGAAGCTGCGGTTACCTGAACGTACTCATGCATTTCCAGCGCACTGGTTACGTCGATACGTTTGACACCCGGTGGTGTCGGTAAATTGACGGGACCTGCAATCAATGTGACGTCAGCACCGCGTTCCGCTGCTGCCTGTGCGATGGAAAATCCCATTTTGCCGGAACTGTGATTGGTGATAAAGCGGACAGGATCTAAAGCTTCATGAGTTGGCCCTGCGGTAATGGTGATGCAAAGACCGGAGAAATCCTGATCGGTGTTGAAATGTTGTGTTGCCAGTTCGACCATCGCCATGGGTTCAAGCATTCTTCCCGGGCCGACGTCACCGCATGCCTGGCTTCCCTCATCAGGCCCCCAAATCAGCACGCCACGCTCTTTGAGTACATTCAGGTTATGTTGGGTTGCCTGCGCACGATACATCTGCTGATTCATCGCTGGAGCAACAGCAATGGGGGCTGCTGATGCCAAACAAATCGTGGTAACCAAATCATTTGCCATACCTGCGGTTAAACGAGCGAGCAGATCGGCTGTGGCCGGAGCGAGAATAATCAAATCAGCCCACTTAGCCAGTTCAATATGCCCCATTGCCGCTTCAGCGGCAGGATCCAAAAGGTCATCGGAGACAGGATGACCCGATACGGCCTGCAAGGTCAGTGGCGTAATAAAAGCTTCTGCTGCTGGCGTCATGGCGACGCGTACTTCGGCACCGCGATCACGTAAACGGCGTACCAGCTCGGCTGTCTTATAAGCGGCGATCCCCCCGCTGATACCGAGCACGATATGTTTACCAGAAAGCTGTTTGCTGGAAAATCCTGCCATTCTGATTGTCCACATGTAAGTTACAATTACCTAAGATTCTACCATAAGAAAATATTAAGTTGAGAACCTGCCTTATTCAGGTGCCAAAAAATGACAAGTTTGCGAAGCGCTACGCAAGCCATGAAAATGGGGCTGGCGATGCTTTTTTCATCATGGGATATTGGCGGCGTGAAGCCACTGGGCGAAAGGGAATGAGGGGGAATATATGGATGTTACGGTGATGGAAATAAGCGATGAATTGCATTCAAATCTTGCTCCTCGGGAGAAATTGCTGGCTTATGGCGCCGTTTCCCTGACGGATGCCGAGTTGTTGGCTATATTTTTGCGTACGGGAACCCGAGGGATTCCTGTCGTGCAAATGGCGGAACATCTACTGAAATCATTTGGTTCACTTTATCACCTGCTCTCTGCGGATTATGCCGATTTTTGTTCACATAAAGGGATGGGGCTATGCAAATATGTCCAGTTGCAGGCGGTATCTGAACTGGCAAAACGTTTTTTCTCCAGTCAATTTATCCATGAAGATGTGATGAGTAGCCCAGTCGCGACACAAAATTATTTGCAGGATTTATTGTCCTGGCAGGATCGTGAAGTCTTTGTGGTGCTGTTTTTGACGAATCAGAATAAAGTCATCTGTCATGATGAAATGTTTAAGGGAACGATAAACAAAGTTGAAGTGCATCCGCGTGAAATCGTGAAACAGGCGGTTAAAGTGAATGCTGCATCGATTATTCTTGCTCATAACCACCCCTCCGGTAATCCAGAACCCAGTCTGGCAGATAAATTGGTGACAGAAAAAATTATTGATGCTTGTGAGTTGGTTGGCGTTAAGGTTTTGGATCATATCGTGATTGGGAAGCAACATTGCGTCTCATTTGTGGAAAGAGGTTGGATTTAGTCTGGTTTTTTTGCGATCCGATCAGATCTTAGTTGTTCGGGACTTGAGCATCAGCGAATGAGGGCGTATACTACGCCACCTTTGAGGATCTTGGGTTTGGCGAGAAGAGCCTATCTCAGTAAGTTTTTTTATTGAGATAATGTGAGTCTTTTCAGTGATGAAAATGTGCTGAGATGGGCTCCTAAGCCTGACGAGGCGGTCATACCCAATATAAAGCTCGAGCTGATTTGATTTTTGGAGAATAGACATGTCCCGAGTCTGCCAAGTTACTGGCAAGCGCCCGGTGAGTGGTAACAACCGCTCCCATGCATTAAATGCGACTAAGCGTCGTTTTCTGCCTAACCTGCATTCTCACCGTTTCTGGGTTGAGTCTGAGAAACGTTTTGTAACTCTGCGTGTAACTGCTAAAGGTATGCGTGTGATTGACAAAAAGGGTATCGATGTAGTTCTGGCAGAACTGCGTGCCCGTGGTGAGAAATACTAAGGAGCTGAAAAATGGCTAAAGGTATTCGCGATAAAATTAAGCTGGTTTCTTCTGCTGGTACTGGTCACTTCTATACCACTACGAAGAACAAGCGCACCATGCCTGAAAAACTGGAACTGAGAAAATTTGATCCAGTTATTCGCCAGTATGTGGTGTATAAAGAAGCTAAAATTAAATAATTTTAGTGGATTGAGAAAAAACCCAGCGTATGCTGGGTTTTTTTATACCTGCCAGAATGTTTGGATAGCTTGGTTAAAAACAGGTTATGCATGGACGTAACATCTCGTTCCGCTATACTAACGCCTTTTTAATGTTTGAACCGTCAGGCGTGATTCTGAAAAATGACTAAAAAAACCTTGAATATCTTACACACTGAATCATCGTGTGGTTGGGGGGGGCAAGAGATCCGCATCCTGACGGAATCTCAGGGCATGATACAACGCGGTCATCAGGTTGTTATTGTTTGTTGCCCAGCGTCAACGATTTATCATGAAGCCCATTCGTATGGTGTACCTGTTGTTGCACTGCCGATTGAAAAAAAACGCCTTCCCTGCTTGCGGGCGATGCGCCGCTGGCTAAAAGCCGAAGGCCGTCAATTTGATGTCATCAATACTCATAGCTCTACTGATTCTTGGTTAGTGGCTGCGGCATGTGCCACATTGCAAGGTATGCCACCGATAGTCCGAACCCGCCATGTTTCCACTAACGTATCCACATCTGTGGCGACTCGCTGGCTGTATTTGAAATCCTGTCAGCATATTGTGACAACAGGGGAGAAGTTACGCCAATATCTGCATACGAATAATGGTTACCCATTACCTCACATGACCTCTGTGCCGACGGGAATCGATCTGACGCGTTTTCATCCCGAAAATAAGCAACTTTGTCGTCAGCGTATTGGTATAGCGGATAAACCGACCCTGGGTATTGTCGCTACGATGAGAACCTGGAAAGGGCACCGTTACTTGCTTGATAGTTGGAAAATATTGCACTCGTGTTATCCCGACTGGCAATTACTGTTTGTGGGGGATGGTCCTCAGCGAAAAAATCTGGAACCCCAGGCTAAACAGGAAGGGCTGTCGGAGAGTGTCATTTTTCTCGGTAACCGACAAGATGTGCCTGATTGTCTGAATGCGATGGATGTCTTTGCACTACCTTCGTTTGGCAATGAAGGTGTGCCACAAGGCATTATGCAGGCAATGGCCTGTGGTTTGCCCGTAGTATCTACTTCGGTGGGCGCAATCACTGAGGCCGTTATTGATGGTGATACGGGTTATATTATCGAGCCAAGATGTGTTGAACAGTTAACTGAAAGGTTAGATGTTTTAATGAAAAGTGCTGAGTTGCGTTTGCAGATGGGGAACGCCTCATTGGAACGGGCTGCCGATTTATTTAGCATGGATAATATGTTAGAAAAAATGGAGTTTATCTTTTACGGTAGTATGGAGCGTAAATAGTTCCATTTTGACCATCTATCCGTAATAGTGTCTGTTTTCATCTGATTATAAAGTGGTTATTTTTTTCTTAATCATTTGAAATAGTGTTTCTTTTATTGTTTTGGGGAGCATGAAAACTATCTGTCAGTTAATAGAGTATTGAATAGCTTTGATGTATAGTGCTCTAATTCCAATTATCGGTTTAATAATTTTATACTTGTCATTATGCAGCCTAAAAATATTCTGGTTATTATTATTGCCCGTTTTGGTGACACTTTGCTTATAACGCCAGTGATCCGGGCGTTGAAATTACGATGGCCTGAAGCGAATATTGATGTATTGGCACATAAAAAAACGAAAGAGATCCTTGAGAATATTAGTGAAATTCATTCAATAACCGCTTTTTCAAAGGGACAGGCAAAATGGAGGGGATGGTTTTCCCGTCGACGTTATGATTTTGCCTTAGTATACCATAGTTTTCATCCTGGCCGTTTTCTTGCTCCTCAGCAACATCCAAAATTGGCGGTGATTGAACATCCGATAGATTATCAACAGGCGACTCGCCAAGATGAAATGTCAGCAATATCGGTTGAACAAGTCTGGGTTTCCGTTCAGAACTTGTTGGAAAATACATGAAGGATAATGGATAAATGAAAATAGGATTTATCGATGTCACCGTTACTATGTCTTATGGCGGTATTCAAACAGCGGTTTGGGAATTAGCAAAGGCTTTGACAGATGCGGGGCACGAGATCCATATTTTCGGCGGAACAGGTGACGTTAGGCCAGTATTGGGAGAGCGAAATATTCATGTTCACACATTTCCATTTACTCCCAGAGAACGAGTCATCAATATTGGGCGACGTTTTCAACGTATTGTTGAGCGTTATTCTTTTGCCCGTCATGCCCGTGAAAGGGTCATCGCTGAAAATTTTGACTGGGTGATTTTGACGAAACCCTTTGATTTTTTCTGGCCCAGAATGATGCCGAAAACTTCCTGCACAAAGTTTTGTTATATGAGTGGTGGCACCAGTTTTTTCAAAGGTGATCGGGCATTGGGTAACAAAATATCTGCGTGGGTTGCATGCAGCCACTTTAATGCTTGGCAGATCCAGCACCATTTTAAACAATTTCCAAACGTGATTTATAATGGTGTCGATATTGATAAGTTTAAACCTGTTAATTCTGATCTCCGGCATCGGCTAGATATCAATGAAAATACGTTTTTGCTGACTTTCGCTGGCAGGCTGGTGGGTTGGAAAGGCATGAAAGTCGCCATTGATGCGATGGCTTTACTGCGTGACAAGGATGTAAGGTTATTGATTATTGGCGCAGGTGATGATCTTAACTTATTGAAAAAAAAAGTTTCTGAACTGAATTTAGAAAAAACAGTCATTTTCCATCCTCCTGTTGGTCATGATCAATTACCTGAATTTTATGCTGCGGGAGATGCGGGTATTTTTCCCAGTATTGGTGATGAAGCATTTGGTATTACTATTGCTGAAGCGATGGCATGCGGACGTCCTGTGATAGCCAGTTATATTGGTGGCATTCCTGAGGTGGTCGGCAATGAAAATCATGCGGGTATTCTGGTCGCACCTGGCAATGCAGCGGCTATCGCTGAGGCAGTCAATCATCTTTTGTCCTTGCCGGACAGGGGGAAAGCAATGGGAAAACTGGCTCGTCAGCGGATTGAAACGATGTATACTTGGGAACATTCTGCAAATCGTTTATTGGGCGCGATAAAAAAATAATGAAGATTGCGTATATTGACCCTTATCCCGTACCTGATTATCGAGTTGCTTCGTTGCAGATTTTGCAGAATGTCGATGCTTTTGCCCGTCAGGGGCACAGCGTCTGCCTGATTACGCCAGAAGGTCAAAATCGTGTTGAGGAGATTATAGGCAGAGCATTGCCGCCTTCCGCTGAACTGATAGCTCTGCGCAATATGCGTAGAAAGTGGTATTTTCCCCTCAATACACAGAAATTGTTTTATTTTCAGGTTTCTCGCTGGCTGAAAGATCATCAAGTTGACGCTATTTTTACTCGCAATATTAAAATGGCGAATTATCTCCTGCGTAAGCATCCTGATATTCCGCATTTTTTTGAAAGCCACGAAGTTTTTGCCCAATCGTTTAAAGAATCCCATAAATTAGATAAACGTAAAAATCGCCGTAAATATCATAAGCTCAGAAACACGGAACAACAGGTTTATCGCCATTCCAAGGCCGTGTTTGTGCTGACTTCACTATTGAGTGAGGATATTTATAAAGAATATAGCGTTAAGACACCGATGATAGTAGCACCTGATGGTGTTGATATGCTGGCGGTTGAATCTACAAAAAAAGCGTCTTCTGGCAGAAGGCACAAACCGGGAGAAACAACTCAGGTGCTGTATTTGGGTAGTTTGCATCGCTGGAAAGGTGTTCCTACTGTTATGAAAGCGATGTATTACCTTGATAATGCTGTACTGAACATTGCCGGTGGTGATAGCGTGCAGATTGAACGATTGAAGTGTACAGCCCAACAGATTGGCGTGAGTGATAAAGTCAATTTCCTTGGGTTTATCCAGCCGAAAAAGCGTTTTCAGGTTATTGCAGAGAATGATATTTGCGTTTTACCATTAACGAAAACCAGCATTGGCAGCCGTTATACATCCCCCCTCAAACTTTTTGAATACATGGCAATGGGCAAACCCGTTGTTATTTCTGATTTTCCTTCTATTCGCGATGCTGTGGATGAGAAGGCGGTCAATTTTGCTGATAGCGAAAATGCAGAGAGCTTTGCAGAGCAGATTCAATCATTGATTGATAACCCTGCTGAAATGATGGCTAAAGTGGGTTACTCACAGCGATTGGTAGCAGAACGTTTTAACTGGGATCAGCGTGCAAAGCTTATCATGCAAGTGATAGCGGAAAACCTGTCTAAATAAGCGATTACTGAAATCGTTTGTAGGCCAGCCCATTGTGGGCTGGCATTTAACAACAATAAGTTCAGTTCCTAATCATCTTTTTGCTTGTATAGCGCAATCATTAAACCGAATAAGATACCTATTTCATTGATATAGGCATTTTCAAAAGCTCCCCTGACGATAAACAGACCAATAAAGGCCGTCAGAAGGATGAGGCCAGCTTGTCGGATGATCCCGCTATGCTGGCGAATGATCTGGCTTCCTGTAAATAATGTGGAAAGCGTCATCAAAAGGGTGGTAATCAAACCGAAGAGACCGCCAGCAAACCAAAGCGATAAAAATACGTTATGTGGACCAATCGAAGTTCTGAATGTCCAATCAGGATAATCAGCAACACGGCTATTGTAGACCTGATGGTAGACTTTATTACCAAAACCGTAACCTTTTACGGGATTCTCCATGATTAATGACCATGCTGAACCTTGGGTGCCGTTGCTATAGCGATAACTGCTGTCTGTTTGGGTGAGTTTGTGAAGCAGCAATTTCGTGGCGGGGTTAGATACCGCTGACCAGTGAATTGATCCGGCCAGTAGCCCCAGACATATTGTCGCAGCCAGAATGAGTTTCCACTCTCTATTAATCACAATAATAAATACTGTGGCTACAACAATGGCAACCCAAGCACCACGAGAAAGAGTACCGAGTAATAAGAACAGGCTGATAGCTGAGGCAATAATCAGTAGTAGCCAACTCAGTAGAGAATGTTTTTTCCATAATGCCCAGGTACATAGCAATACAGGGAAATAGAATAGAAATCCGTAAGAAAATTCCCGATGATTGTAATTCATAAACGGCATTTCGCCAGTTGCGTAATAATTGATGAGGTATTTCGCAATATCTGTTAGCGAGATAAGACCCATGCCAATAATAAACGCAATCAGAATCATCTTCGCGATGTGCTGTTTCTTTTCCTGATAGAGCACAATTGGGAAAGTCACGCTGAACAGCAGTAATCCATTGAGTATGGGTTTGTTCATCTCCTTGAAACTCAGAGCAGAATCAATTGAAATGCCGATAGAATAGAATATTGCCAAGACGAATAACAAAATGGATAAAAATAGCGAACTACGTAGTGAATTGACTACCTGACGAAAATCTTTTACGAGATAGCAGAGTGCGGTTGCACAGATGAGGATCATGACAAGATTTTTATATCTTGTAATATCCGGCAGATAAACAAGAATGATATACAGACCAATAATGGATAAATTCCATAAGGATTTCTTGTTGTTGCCTATGTTAAATCTGTTTTTTATATCAAGCATAGTAATTAATCTATTCTCTCAACTATCCCAACCAAATTTGGCTGCAAATGATACATGAAAACGGTATCGTAATCTGCTGAGATATGATGTTGTAGATAGTTAATTTAAGGAGTCAGTATGCCGGAGCTACCAGAGGTTGAAACCAGTCGCCGGGGAATTGAGCCCCATTTGACGGGTAATGTGATCCAATATTCCGAGGTCAGAAATTCGCGCTTGCGCTGGCCAGTTTCCGAACAAATCATGAAGCTTGCTGACCAACCGGTACTCAGTGTCCGGCGTCGGGCAAAGTACTTATTGCTTGAACTGCCTGAGGGCTGGATTATTATTCACCTTGGTATGTCTGGTAGTTTACGTATCTTGCTGAATGAATCTCCTCCTGAAAAACATGATCACGTTGATTTGATTATGGCAGATGGCAAAATCCTCCGGTATACCGATCCCCGACGTTTTGGGGCGTGGCTATGGAGTGACAATCTTGATGAGTGTTCTGTATTGGCTCATTTAGGCCCTGAGCCTCTTTCTGATGCGTTTGATGGTGAATATCTTTATACCCTTTCCCGCCACAAAAAAACGGTGATCAAACCTTGGTTGATGGATAACAAGGTGGTTGTTGGAGTTGGGAATATCTATGCCAATGAAGCTCTGTATGTTGCGCATATTCTGCCTGAGCGCCCTGTGAATTCATTGACACAGGAAGAAGCTTATTTACTGGCCGATACGATAAAACAGATCTTACATCGCTCTATTGAGCAGGGAGGCACTACACTGAAAGATTTTCTACAATCCGATGGTAAGCCGGGATATTTTGCGCAGGAATTATTTGTTTATGGCAAAAAAGGTGAACTTTGTCCGACATGTGGTGAAAAAATTGAGAGTATAAAACTGGGGCAACGCAGCACGTTTTTCTGTCGTCAGTGTCAGCATTAAGCCTATCTGGGGGCTGACGATGATCGCCCCCTTTTTCACGCTATCTTATTTGCCGAATTTCTTCAGCATTGCCTGTGCTACGGGTTCTGGCAGGAATGTCGAAACATCACCATCATGGCGTGCGACGTCTTTTATCAAGGATGATGATACGAAGGACAGGTTTTGCGAGGGCAATAAAAAGACACTTTCCAGTTCTGGCATAAAATGTCGGTTCATGTTGGCAAGCTGCCACTCATATTCAAAATCTGAAACGGAACGTACTCCACGGATTAAAATGGTGGCTTGTTGTTTTTTGGCAAAATTGGCCATCAGTTCACTAAACCCAACCACTTCTACATTCTTCAGATGGGCGGTGACTTCTTTTGCCAGTGCGGTTCGTTCTTCCAGATTGAACATGGGGTTTTTTCTGTCACTATTGGCAATGGCAAGTAAAACATGGTCGAACATGTTTGCCGCACGAGTCACAATATCAAGGTGGCCGTGGGTGATAGGGTCAAAAGTACCAGGATAAATTGCTTTTTTTTTCATCGTTTTTTACTCTCTGTTTGGGTGAGTTCCCAGAGGGCAGCATATTTATTAAATGTATACTGGGCATTCACCATTGCTAATACCAACCCTTGTTTGCCATCGAGGAACCCGGCCCTTAACAGCCATGTCTTAAAAAATGCGCCTAACGTATGGCTGAAGATAGAAAAATAACGGGCTGTGTTACCTTGTTCGTGGCGGTATTTTGCCCAATCTCTGGCGTAATTCAATTGTTTTTGCTGGAATTCCATCAGATTACGGCAGGTGAGATGACGTAAATCGCCCTTTAATGTCACGATGCGGACACCCTGAGTGTTAAGTGATTCATGAACCTGATTGTCGTTATATTGATAATGTTCGCGGCAATAGAGACGAATGACTTTATCAGGATACCAGCCACTGTGCTTCATGAAACGATCCATAAACAGGTTGAGACGTGCGCAGTCATAGACTTTATCATCGTCGGGATCTGCCAAAATCTGCTCAATTGATGTTCTTAATTCAGGGGTTACACGTTCATCGGTATCAATCATGAAAATGTAATCACCGCTGGCATAGGATTGTGCGAGTTGCCGCTGACGACCGAAGCCGGGCCATTGCGTATTGATGTAGACTTTCGCGCCCATTTCGCTGGCTATTTGACAAGTTGTATCGGTACTGCCGGCGTCTAGAACGATAATTTCATCAGCCCAATCTACGGATAGCAGACAATCTGCAATCAAATCGGCGGAATTTTTAGCAATCATCACAACGGACAGGCGTTTTCTCTTGCTCATCAATGACCCCGTGGCGGGAGATAAGGTTCCAGTAATTTTAGCAATCGCTGAAGTGCTCCCTGATTTTCGTGCAGGACTTCGGCGGCATGGCGACCGTAATAAAGACGATAGTCCTCATCTGTCAGCAGGCTATTGATAGCGGCACTCAACGAGTGACTATCCGTAACGGCGATAAGGCCATTGGCTTTATCCAGCTTGGCACAAATATCTTTAAAGTTGAAAGTATGTGGCCCCATAATGACAGGGATGGCATGAGCTGCGGCTTCCAGTGGATTATGACCGCCACGCTCGACCAGACTCCCTCCGACAAAAGCCAGATCAGCGATACCATACAAGAGCATCAATTCGCCCATAGTATCTCCGATAACCACCTGCACATTGGGATCAGGTATTGTGTCAGAGCTCCTTAATATCGAATTTAATCCCGCTTTTTGGGTTAACTCTGCGGCCTTGGTAAAACGTTCAGGATGGCGTGGTACTAGAATTAACAGTAGATCAGGAAATTGTTGAATTAATTTGCAGTGCGCATCCAATATGATGGTTTCTTCTCCATCATGGGTGCTGGTGGCAATCCAGACAGGACGATGTGGCGCCCATTGGCGGCGCAGTGTAACCGCTTTTGCTGCCAGTTCTGGCGTGACAGAAATGTCGAATTTCAGGCTGCCAGTGACGGCGAGTTGGGAACGTTTTAAGCCGAGTTCGATGAAGCGCTCACCATCTTCCTGATTTTGTGCGGCAATCAGTGTTATTTTATTTAAAATGGTTTTAATAAAGTTGCTGATTTTTTGATATCCCGCTGCTGAACGGGTTGATAACCTTGCATTGGCAATGACCAGAGGGATTTCGCGTTGGTTCAGTTGGGTAATCAAATTGGGCCATAATTCTGTTTCCATAATAATCACCAGCTTGGGGTTGACGTTATCAAGGAAACGGCTCATGGAGCCAGGCAAATCATAGGGGAGGTAAACGTGGTTGACATCAGTACCTAAAGCAGAAAGCACCCTTTCAGAGCCAGTTGGTGTCATTGTTGTCACGGTAATCGGCAGGAAAGGATAATGGTGCCGTAGTATTCTTACTAATGGAATGGCAGCCAATGTTTCTCCAACAGAAACGGAATGGAGTAATATTCCACCTTTTGCGACTTTTTTGGCACAAAAACCATAACGTTCACCCCAGCGTTTACGGTACGCAGGGGATTTACGGCTGCGCAACAGCAGGCGTAACCAGATAAGCGGTTGGATAAGGTAGAGAAGTACCTGATATAAGCGAAGCAACATTCTATCAAATTCACTGACATAGACTGCGGCTATAGTACCACATTGGCCTGAAGAAAGTGTGTAAAATGCGGCCCCTTTTATGGACAAGCATGTAGAGCTAGCTATTGCTCTATTAAGGCAGTGTATTGTCTTAATATATTATTTATCGCAAATTTTTCATACATCGTGTCTGTGATTACCGGTGGTTCATTGTAAACGAGCTGCATTTTTTCTGCTAAAGCGTCAACTGTGATTTCACTCAGATATTCTTTGAGTTTACCTGTCATTATCTCTCTTACCCCTCCCGGACAGTCAGTACTGACAATCGGCGTATGACAAATTAATGCTTCGATTAATACTGTGGGTAATCCTTCACTGTCAGAACTGATGACTACGGCCTTTGCACCATGAATAATAGGGAGAGGGTTAGAATGAAAGCCTGCCAAAATTACTTTATCACCTAAATTTAGCTCATGGATTTTCGCTTTAATATGATTTTCTATGTCTTTGGCTCCGTTACCCACAATGATCAGCTTGCATGGGAGTTTAGCCTGTGCAAAAGCTGCTATTAACCTATCATGGCGTTTAACTTCATGAAAGCGCCCAATATGCAGTAGATAATTTTTCCCGTGATAAGGATTTGGTTGTAAAGCTCTGTGTTTTATTTCATTGAAATTAAATGGATTATAGATTGTTGTTATCTGTTTTGGGTGTATTCCAATATTTTTTACCAAATCATCTCTAACTGCGTCAGAAACACAAATAACTTGTTTATTTTTATAAACTTTTTTTATTTTCTCTTTTTTTATCCAATAAGAAAGAGGTTTTTTATTGCTGAGATATGAATGGGAAAAAATGCCGTGAATACAATGCCATACATTACAATAACTCAGTATGGTTGATTTGACGACAATACGGTCAGTTTTGTGAAGATTAGAAATAACCAAAGTCGGCTTACCTTTCTGTTGGAAAAGTTCCGATAACACCTTATCCATGGCTTTAGCACGACGCTTAAGTTCATTTAATTTTCTGAAAGGTCCTTGGTAGCTGTCTGCGCTAACAATGTAGTGAATACCTTCAGGTATGTTGTAAACCAGTTGAGTATTGAGTGAAAGTAACGAAATTTGGTAACCAAGCTGATGCAAGCCGATAGCAAGACGAAGCGTCACATTTTCAGCTCCTCCACCAGGTAATCCATCAATAATAAAAAGAATGTGTTCTTTCACTGTTCTGAAACTCGTTGATAAAGCTGAATTAATTGTTGAGATAAATTTTCAGGTGTTGAATTTATCACCTGATTTCGCGCTGATATTGACATATCCGTACCTAATATATTATTAGGAAGACAATAAACCGCCTCTTCTAGTTTTCCGATATCGAGTGCGTCACAGATAAAGCCATTTTTACCTTCGGTGATAAACTCTGCTCCCCCGCAGGTCGTACTGGTAATGACAGGCAAACCACACGCCATGGCTTCAAGGATGACGTTGGGAAATGGATCATATAATGTCGGTAGCAATAAGGCATCAGACATTTGATAAAGCAACAATGTATTTTTTTGTAATCCCATGAAACGGATACGATGCTGGCATCCTAAAGTATTAGCAAGTTCTTCATACTTTACCTGTTCCTTATCTTTTCCTACAACTAACAGATAGTCTCCTGTTTTAGCAATAGTTTTAATCGCGGCAGACAAACCTTTTCGTTCAAAACCAGAGCCTACATAAATCAGACACTTTGCGGTAGTGGGAATGTTATATTGTTGTCGCAATTGCAGGCGAGTTTGCTCATGGGCAGGAAAGAATTTTGTGCTATCAATGGCATTATATATAACGGATATTTTGTCTTCAGCGAGACTAAATTCTTCGATAATTTCTTTTTTTATCATTTCAGCATTACAGATCACCTGCTTTAATGATGGTGAGGAATACATTTCCTCTTCTGCATTCATTACATATCTGTGGTATGGATTATTTAATAGCCAGTGAGCTTTCCACTTTGGCAAAATCCTTGCGCGCTGATGTAACCAACGCTGATGAACACCATCTCCAGCTCTGTAAATGTCACAGCCAGCAATTCTTTCGTGACTTTGAACTAAATCAAATTGCTCTTTTTGCCATAAGTTTCGCGCTGCTTTTGCAAAACCACGCTCACGGCTGATTCGCCCAAATTTAATAGGATTGCATAGGTGAATATTCCAATTAGGATTACTTTCTCCCTGCCAAGAGCGTGTAATGATATTAAGTTCAAGTTGTTGGTGATTGAGAGCCTCTAGGGCCCGTGTGACAAAACGCTCAGCCCCGCCATCTGGACGATACTTTTGACGGACGATGGCTAACCGTAGAGATTTCATGAAATATATTTCCTTGCTGCTGAAATGACCGCATCTGTTGGTATCAAATCCAAATAACGCGTATCTGTATGGGTCTTAATATCATCTGGATGTGGGATGTTGCCATAATCTCCAGCCCAAATCACTTCACCGATAGATTGCCAAGGTTTCCAGAACGTCAGTTTGGATGACCCAAATAATGCAATACAGGGTGTTTTCAGGGCTGCGGCCATGTGCATGGGAACTGAGTCAACACCGATAAATAATTTTGAGTGATCAATCAATGCTGCTAGTTTAGGTAACGTTAATTGTCCTGCTAGAGAGAGTATATTGTTCTTATCAGGGCAGTATGACAAGATAGTATCAACCATCTCTAATTCCCGCCTATCAGGTCCAGAAGTAATGATGATATTTTGCTGTTCCTTCTGTAGCGCTGTGATCACTTTTGCCATTTTAATTTCATCCCAGCATTTAAAGAACCACCTGGAAGTAGGTTGTATGACGAGGTAATTTTCGGCGAATTTGTACCCGGAAAGCGTATCTTTTACCCACTGCAAATCATCCTTACCATAACTCATCGTTACTTTATTGATGAGAGGAGTAAGTTGTAATGGTTTTAGAATCGAAAGGTTTTGTTCTACTGTATGCAAAGAATCGTGACCAATTGTGGATACTACTTCAGTATGGCAAAGACGCCACTTCCAATTTTGACGTTTGGGGTAATCCAGAGCGAGGCGAATAGGAGCTCCGATAAAGCGGGTAATAAAGGCACTTCGCCATTGATCGGCAAGATTGATAGTTAAATCATAGCGTTGTTGGCTTAATGTTTTGAGTAAGTCCCATTCAAGTAATAAATGTTTTTTTGCTCCAAAATTTTTCCATTTGCGATCTATTGAAAAAATACTCGAAATTTCAGGTGAGTTTTCCAGCATAGGCAAGGTTTCTTGGTAAAGGAGCACATCGATTTTTGCATCTGGATAGTGGTACTTTAATGTACTGATTACAGGTGTGATTAGTAGCATATCGCCATGATGTTGTAGTCTTATCACCAGAATTTTTTTGATTCCATTATGATTTTTTATCATTTTTCGAGTTCTATATAATATCAATACGATATGATGATTTTAATGCAGCAAGTAGCCACAGAGTATACATTTTAAGCTTTTCAATCACACGATATGTAGTGTCAATCATACATACAATCGTTCATCCTGAATAATCTAATTGCGCTGTATAGCTGGTCTGAGTACCATTAAAAACAGTTATTATCACATTTTGGTGTATATTGATGACCTTACCAACATTTATTATCACGATCGACACTGAAGGTGATGATCTTTGGCAAAACAGTGATAAAATTTCGACTAAAAATACGCAATATTTGCCAAGGTTCCAGAACCTTTGTGAACGCTTTGGATTTAAACCCGTCTGGCTGACCAATTATGAGATGGCAATGGATGATAGCTATATCGAATTTGCCAAGGATGTGATTGCCAGAGACACGGGTGAAATCGGTATGCATTTACATGCTTGGAACAATCCACCCATTGTATCTCTAACCGCTGATGATATGCGCTATAAGCCTTATTTGATTGAATACGCTAAAGATCAAATCAAAGCAAAAATTGATTTAATGACTAATCTGCTGGAGGAGAAACTCCAGACTAAGATGTTGAGTCATCGTGCTGGTCGTTGGGCATTTAATGAATATTATGCTCAATTATTGGTTGAGTATGGTTATCAGGTGGATTGTTCTGTCACGCCAAAAATCAATTGGCATTTTACCAAAGGCGATCCTAACGGAAATGGCGGGACAGACTATAGCCATTTTCCTACTCAGGCTTACTTTATGGATTTACAGGATATCGCTAAAGAAGGTGATTCTTCGCTATTGCAAGTGCCAATGAGTATTCAGTATAAACACTCTCCAATCATGAATTTTATTAAGCAAAAGTATGATCATTTGCGGGGTAAGCAGCGCTCCCCATCTGTTAACTGGCTACGTCCAAAAGGTGGAAATTTGGAGCAGATGAAAAAAGTTGTCCAACAAACCTTGGCTGGTGGTAGTGATTATGTTGAGTTTATGTTGCATTCGTCAGAATTTATGCCAGGTGGAAGCCCTACTTTTAAAGATGAAGAGCAAATTGAGCAGCTTTATCGAGATTTGGAAGGGTTATTTGATTTCTTGCGGCCATTAGTCCGGGGAATGACATTGGCTGAATACTATCAATTTAAATCGCCGAAAAATAACGCAGACTAAACAAAAATCTGTTTCTTAAGTGATGATATTATTACAATAATATAGAAAGAGAACATTATGACAATTAAAGCATGTGATATAGATTTAGCTTCTTCCAAGATACTATCAATTGTTGTTGCTGCCCATAATTTGGAAAAATTAATTCTCAAATGTATCAATAGTATAAAGGATGCTTTGTCTGATTGCGATCCTAGCCTATATGAAGTTTTGTTGATAGATGATAGCTCTTCTGACTCTACACCATCAATTTTAAGAAAGTTTTCTGAGGAGAATGATTCTTTCATCTATATAAGAAAAGAATTCAAAAGTTTAGGAAAAGTGAAAAAATATTCAGTCGAAGTAAGTAATGGAGAATATATTACTTTTGTTGATGGTGATGATTTCTTATCAGAATTTTCCATGAAAGAAATCGTTGGTTTTCTTATGGATAAAAGACCAGATATGTTAATTAGTCCATTACAGGAAGTCAGAAACGATGCTGATATAATACATAAGTCAAGTTTAATATCACCAGTTCTTTTTGATAAAAAAACAGCTATAAAGGAATATTTAATACATAAGAAGTATCAGGCTCATTCTTGTGGTAAGTTTTTTAGAAAAAAATTATTAAGAGGAAATAATTTTCCGGAAGTTTCATGTTATGAAGATGCTTTGTCATTTCCAGCGGTATTAATAAAATGTAATAAAGTATACTATACAAAAATGAAATATTATAATTACATTAAAAGTGAAGGCAGCCTTTCTGGAAATATAAACGAAGAGAAAATTAATCTTATGGCAGATGTTGTATTAACCGCTGACAGAGTCTTCGGTAAGGAGTTTAGAATGTTGACTGTGTGTCATGCAATAGATATTATATATAAGTACAGGAATAATTTATCAAGGAAATCTCACTCTTTGTTGATGGGTTTAATTGACAGTATATCTGTGTTGAATTTTATGTTAAATACGAATGTTAGATTTAGCTTTAAGAAAAAATATTATAAAATAAGAAATCACTTTAAAAGTTAGCATTTAATATCTTTTAATTTACTATTCTTGAGTGTTTTTAAATATGGGACGTTATATAAGGTGAATTTATTGTGTTTCTGGTAATTAATAGAGTAAGTTGGTAGTGTGATTTTTTATTATAATTATAATATTACTTTCTTAAATAGTTTTGAGCTTTTTATTTCAATTTACATATGATAGTGATATTATGAGTTTTTATTTTTTTATTAAGGTTAAGAAATGAGTGTTTATCCTAAAATTTCTGTCCTGATGTCAGTCTATAATGGTGAAAAATATTTAGAAGAAGCTATTGATTCTATATTATCACAGACATTTGAAGATTATGAACTCATCATTATTGATGATGGCTCAACTGACTCAAGTCCTTCAATTCTATCTTCATACGCCGAGAAAGATATGCGTGTTAAGGTTATAACCAATGAGAATAATATTGGTTTAATCCTTTCTCTTAATAAAGGATTGTATATGGCATCTAGTAATCTAGTCGCAAGAATGGATGCTGATGACATTGCGATTCCTGAACGGCTTAAGATTCAGGTGGATTTTATGCAGAATCATCCAGATATAGTCGTTTGTGGTGGATTCACAACATATTTAGAAAATCCTACTAAGGGTGATATACATGCCACAAGTCATGAAGGCATTGTTGCAGAGTGTTTTTTCCATTGTCCTGTTGCTCATCCGACTGTGATCATGAGAAAAGATAAAATTTTGGAGCTAACGGATGGATATGATCCAAATGATCTATATGCGGAGGATTATGGATTATGGAGTCGGTTAATTATGTCAAAAAGAGCTAAATTTGCAAATATTAATAAGTCTCTTTTAAACTATCGTACACATCCAAATAACCCTAGGTTTGAATATAAAAAAAAGCAGAAAAAAACAGCTGTTACTATTCAGCAGAAAATGTTTTCATCTTTAGGTATATATATTCCATTAAAGGACGTTTCTTTGATGAATCACTCTGAAGGTAAAATATCTATTGATGATGTCAAACAATGTGAATTCTGGTTGTATAAAATAGAACAATGTACTAATAATATGAATAAAACAGAAAGGATTTGTTTTTTAAGGGAAATAAAAGATAAAAAGATGTATTTGTGGAGAAAAATCAGAAAAAATTCAATGTCAGCTATATTGAGATATATAAGGGCAAGACTATACTATAAAAAATGATCCTGAGTACGATTTTTAGTAATCGCTCTTTCATTAAAGGTTGTCGTTTAGGTGGTCACGGTAATATTTGCATTTCTGACGAGGCTAAAAATAGAATTCAGATCACCAATAACATATATTATTGGATATACTATCTAATTTTATCTTGGCATTTTCATGGTTATAAAAAAATTTCCATTTTTTTCCCATATGTCTGTAATGCATTTAGCAATGAAAATAAATATTGATCCAACCAATAATAGCGACTGTTATAGATTATAATGTGCAATGTAATAATTTCCCCAGTCAAATAAAATTGATCTTTATTCAATGCCATTCTACCCATATTAGGAATAAATTGATGATGTATTCTTAGCCATTATAAAATTTTATTGAGGGAGGTTTCACTCTTCACTCAACCGCTTGTTTGATTCGGTGGGGCCATGATTTAGTTTTATAAAAATAATATATTATAGGTAGTAAGAGTATAGTTTGTTTTTTATTCAAATAATAATTAAATTAATATTTTTGTATAAATAAATAACTATATGTTATTATTGCTTGTTTTTAATTGAAGTATACATTCGTATCTCATTACATTATTTTTATGTAAAATAGGATATTTGACTGGTTTTAAATAATTTATTTATAACTCCAGAATGTTTGTATGGGGATATTTTTTATGGCAGAAATAAAAGCACTTTTTTCAGGATGGAAAAAATGCGATTTTGAACGATATAAAGAAGCTTATGCTCTCTTTGGGGGATGTGTATCAACAGATCCTAATATTATATCTTTTTTGGATAGACATCTTGATGGTAAGTTTTCCTTTTATATAAAAGAAACAGGAAATTTAATTAAAGGTGCTTGTTTTTCATTTAATAACAATAAGTTAGTGGAAGAGATGAAAGATAGGTATCTAATATCATATGATGAAATCACTTTTCCTATCGCAATGGATGCGAAACTATTTTTACCAGTGAAATCAAAGAGATTGTCACCTATTCATGAAAATAATTTTATTAATACCTGTTACAAGCCTTTTTTCAACAAACGGAAAATCTGCCTGATCAAAGACAGCTTTTCTTACAAGACCCGCCGTAACCGCAGCAACGAGATCAACAAATTCAAGCGAGCGGGAGGAGAAATTCGTCCTTCGAGTGAATTTAGTGCAGAAGAATTGGTGAATATCTATGTTGATCTGTACCAAAAGCGCTGGGATTACAATCACTCGGCTGAGCAACGTAAGCATCTGCTTGAGATGTACACAGAGCTTCGTGAGCATATCTTTGGCTATGTGCTACTGATCAATGGCAACCCTTGCGCATACGATTTTGTCTTGCGCGCAGATAGCCCTAAATGGATTTCATTTGATGCGATCAATGGTGGGTATGATCCCGAATATGCTGATCTTAGCGTTGGCAGCATCTTGATGTGGGTTAATACCCAAGAAGCAAAAGCACAGTGTCAGGAAGCAGACAAAACTATGCGTTACTCATTGGGTAATCCTACTTTTGAGTATAAAAATCGCTGGTGCGTTACACTTCCGCTAGGCAAAGTATTATTTTAATACGTTTTGCAACAGCTGCATCACTTTCGGTGGTGCAATGCTTTGCATCGTATTATCCACCGATTTCAGGGGAAGCTGTTCTTTTCCATAGCCGCCAATTAAACCCGGATCGGTGGGGCCAAACAGAGTGATATTCGGGCGATCAAGGGCGGCAGTGAGGTGACTCAGCCCGGTATCAACCGAAACCACGGCTTTTGCGCCGGCCAATACCTGAGCAACTTCAGCCAGTGTTAATTTTGGCAATATATCAACATGGGCAAAGCCTTCTGCTAACCGCAATGCCCGTTGGTGTTCATGTTCTGCACCCCAAGGCAGTTTGATTCGCATACCTGTTGACTGGATCTCTGCAATCAGTTGCCGCCAGTGGTTTTCTGGCCAATGTTTTTCATCACGGGTGGTCGCGTGCAGGAAAACCAGATAGTCACTTTGACCTTTAATCTGTGAGTTCAGAAAGTGGCGGGCGATAGCATAATCACCTTGTTCTGTGGGTTTTTGATAACCCAGACTATCAGCAAACAATGTACGGATACGCTCTACCGCGTGTTGCTGTTTACTGACGGTATGACGGTGATCGTAGAAAAAGCTGGCCAGTGGTTCGCGGATACTTTTTCTGTCATAGCCGTGTTTTGAGCCATGTGCCAAGCGTGTCACCAAAAAGGCACTTTTTAACAGCCCTTGGGCATCAATAATGGTGTCATATTGGTTTTGCCGTAATGTTTCCCGGAAGCGTGCCCGTTCTTCACGAATATCTTTTCTAAACCAATTTTTCCGCCAGCGGCGAATAGCAACGGGAATTACATTTTCAACGGCGTTGTGCCATGTCGGGATCTGGGCAAATCCTTCTTCCACTATCCAATCAAACTGAATACCGGGAAAGTGCTGCTTTGCATCCGTCAATGCAGGCAGGGTATGGAGCACATCACCCATTGAAGACGTTTTTACCAGTAAAACGCGCATTAATTCTGCTTCTCCGACTGTAACAGTTTTTCCAGTAAAGCTAAGACCTGCTCTGGTTGAATATCAATGAGGCTTTGATGATAGCCACCCGCATTGTCACCTTTTCTGACTTTATGGTAACCCGTGATCAGGCGGATCACTTCTGCTTTGTTTGATAAGGGCGGTGTAAAATCCGGGCTACTTGGGCCATATAACGCGACGAGAGGACGATTTAAGGCCGCTGCAACGTGCATCAAACCTGAATCGTTGGTGACAATAGCATCACAGGCCGCGATGATATTAACGGCTTGTTCGAGAGACGTTTGCCCCGCAAGGTTGAGGCAATCTTCACGGGCACTTTCGCTCAACCGTGCTCGAATATCTTCACCGGCTTCGTGATCTTTGGCGGAGCCAAACAGCAAGATCTGATAGCCTTTTTGGGTGATCAATTGTTCGGCAAGGGCGGCGTAATGATAATGTGGCCAGCGTTTTGCCGGGCCGAATTCTGCGCCCGGGCAAAAACCAATAATGGGACGATGATCAGCGATATTAAACGCCGCTGTTGATTCTGCAATATCTTCGTCACTGACGTCTAACTGAGGCCATAACAGCGGTTGGGGAAGATCCTCAGCACCACTCATCATTTTCCCATTATATGCAAGAGCCACATAGCGCTGAACCATGAGAGGAAAGGCGCTCTTATTCAAAACACGGATATCATTCAGCAGGCCATAGCGCATTTCACCACGCCAGCCTGTGCGCAGGGGGATATTGGCGAAAAAAGGCACTAAGGCAGATTTGAACGAGTTGGGAAGCACATAAGCGCGGTCATATGTACTGTCACGCAGTGCGATCCCAAGACGACGGCGTTCACCCAGACCGAGAGTACCATGCCCTAACGGCATTGCCAGAGCCTGATTAACCTCTGGCATTTTTGCCAGTAATGGGCGGCACCATGCAGGTGCCATGACATCAATTTCTGCATTAGGGTACAAAGCCTTCAAGGTTCGGTAGAGGCTTTGTGACATCATCATGTCACCCACCCATGATGGGCCTATCACCAATATCTTCATAGAGGTTGATTAATTATCCTGATTGAGCCATTGCATATATTCAGTGACGCCTTCGGCAACGGTTTTGAATGGTTTGTCATAACCCGCAGCACGAAATTTTGTCAGGTCAGCTTGAGTAAAACTCTGATAGCGTCCCTTTAATTTTTCCGGGAATTCAATATATTCCACGACAGGGGATTTTTCTTGATGGAACCCGGTAACGGCATCGGCAACGGCTTGGAAAGATTCGGCGCGGCCCGTACCACAATTAAAAATGCCAGAAATGCTGTTTTTCCAGAACCACAGGTTCACTGCGGCAACATCACTGACAGAGATGAAATCGCGGCGGAAATGTTCACTACCGGCGAATAACTTCGGATTTTGGCCTTGGTGAATCTGATTGTTTAAATGGTAGGCGACACTGGCCATGCTGCCTTTATGTCCTTCGCGTGGCCCATAAACATTGAAATAACGGAAGCCACAAATTTGAGAATCCGCCTGTGGCAAAATATCGCGGACATACTGGTCAAACAGGAACTTGGAGTAGCCATAAACATTGAGAGGTTTTTCATACTGACGCTCTTCAATGAAATTATCACTGCGGCCACCGTAGGTTGCAGCCGAGGAGGCATACAGAAAAGGGATCTGGCGCTCAAGACAGTAATGCAATATATCTTTGGAGTACTGATAATTATTGTCCATCATATACTTGCCATCCCATTCCGTTGTGGATGAGCACGCGCCTTCATGGAAAATGGCATCAATATCGCCAAAATCATCACCCGCAACGATGCTGGCAATGAAATCTTCCTTATCTATGTAATCGGTGATATCCAAATCAACCAGATTGACGAATTTTGTGCCGTCTTTCAGATTATCAACAACCAGAATATCCTTATAGCCTTCGTCATTCAGTGCCTTGACGATATTGCTGCCAATAAACCCTGCGCCGCCAGTGACAATAATCATTTGGCTCACCTCTAAATAGTCAGTTCACTTTATCTTTGATGCGTATAATAGCACTTAACATTCCTGACGACAGCAGCTTAAACAGGGGAAAATCCTGAGATCTTGCCGCATATCAGCCTCCAAGCCGTGATCGGCTTTACAAAGTTGATATTATCTTTCTCACTGTGTCGTCACTGGCAGGATCTATAAGTAAAATACACCACGCTTTTCACTTATTCAGGTACTCAGGAGAGAAAAATGTCAGCGTCTTTTTATCAGAAAATGAATGAGCAGTTGGAACAAACCCGTGCGGAAGGATTATTCAAAAATGAACGTATCATCACTTCTGCGCAGAATGCCGATATTACCGTTGCCGATGGTAGCCAAGTTATTAATTTTTGTGCCAATAATTATTTAGGGTTAGCTAATCACCCGGACCTGATCGCTGCCGCAAAAGCGGGACTGGATAGCCATGGTTTTGGCATGGCATCTGTTCGTTTTATCTGTGGTACGCAAGACTCCCATAAAGAACTGGAAAATAAAATAGCTGAATTTCTGGGTATGGAAGATGCCATTCTGTACTCTTCATGTTTTGATGCGAACGGCGGCCTGTTCGAGACATTATTCGGGCCGGAAGATGCCATTATTTCAGATTCTCTGAACCATGCTTCGATCATTGATGGCATTCGTTTGTGCAAGGCAAAGCGTTATCGCTATGCCAATAATGATATGCAGGAATTAAGAGCACAGTTGGAAAAAGCAAAAGCAGACGGTGCGGAGAATATTCTGGTTGCAACCGATGGGGTGTTCTCAATGGACGGTGTGATTGCTGACTTGAAATCGGTCTGTGATCTGGCCGATGAATTTGATGCGCTGGTCATGGTTGATGATTCCCACGCTGTTGGGTTTGTTGGCAAAGGCGGACGTGGTACACATGAATACTGTGATGTCATGGGTCGCGTTGACATTATCACTGGCACACTCGGTAAAGCGCTGGGCGGTGCATCTGGCGGTTATACTGCGGCACGCAAAGAAGTTGTTGAATGGCTGCGTCAGCGTTCACGCCCTTATCTGTTCTCCAATTCACTGGCACCTTCCATTGTAGCAGCCTCTATCAAAGTGCTGGATATGCTGAAACATGGCGACGAATTACGCGATCGCCTGTGGAGAAATGCCAACCTGTTCCGTGCAAAAATGACCGCCGCAGGCTTTACACTGGCTGGTGCAGATCACGCGATCATCCCTGTTATGTTAGGAGATGCGAAACTGGCGCAGGAATTCGCTGCCGAGCTGCTGAAAGAAGGCATCTATGTGATTGGATTCTTCTATCCCGTTGTTCCGAAAGATCAGGCACGTATCCGCACCCAAATCTCTGCTGCCCATACCGAAGAGCAAATCGAACATGCGGTGGCTGCGTTTATCCGTATCGGTAAACAGTTGAATGTTATTGCATAAGGTATCACTATGAAATCACTGTCAAAATTAAAGCCAGAAGAAGGTATTTGGATGGCGGATGTGCCCACACCGGAACTGGGGCACAATGATGTGATGATTAAAATTCGCAAGACCGCCATCTGTGGTACGGATGTACACATCTATAACTGGGATGACTGGTCTCAGAAAACGATTCCTGTGCCGATGGTGGTAGGGCACGAATATGTCGGTGAAGTGGTCGCGATTGGTCAGGAAGTCAAAGGGTTCAACATCGGCGACCGTGTGTCTGGTGAAGGCCACATCACTTGTGGTCATTGCCGTAACTGCCGGGGTGGGCGTACCCACTTGTGCCGTAATACGACCGGCGTTGGCGTGAACCGTGCGGGTGCATTTGCGGAATATCTGGTTATCCCGGCATTTAATGCCTTCAAAATTCCGGACAATATTCCAGATGAACTCGCCGCTATTTTTGACCCGTTTGGCAATGCTGTTCACACTGCACTGTCTTTTGATCTGGTCGGGGAAGATGTACTGGTATCTGGTGCTGGCCCGATTGGTATTATGGCGGCTGCGGTGTGTAAGCATGTCGGAGCACGTCATGTCGTGATTACAGATGTCAATGAATATCGGCTTGATTTGGCGCGTAAAATGGGTGTCACCCGTGCCGTGAATGTCAGTAAGGAAAATCTGACCGATGTCATGAAAGAATTAGGCATGACAGAAGGTTTTGATATAGGGCTGGAAATGTCAGGCGCGCCACAGGCATTCCGCACTTTATTGAGTACCATGAACCACGGTGGGCGCATTGCCCTGTTGGGGATCCCACCTTCAGATATGGCGATAGATTGGAATCAGGTCATCTTTAAGGGGCTGTTTATCAAAGGGATCTATGGCCGTGAAATGTTTGAGACATGGTACAAAATGGCGGCATTGATCCAGTCTGGTTTAGATTTGACCCCGATTATTACTCACCAATTCTCGATTGATGATTTCCAGAAAGGTTTTGATATCATGCGTTCAGGGCAATCCGGCAAAGTGATCCTGAATTGGGATTAACTGACTATCTGGAATAGCCGTTAAAAATCAGCACAGGTGTCTGTCGTTGTACGGGCGCCTGTGTTGCCTTGTACTGTTTTATCTTTTTGCGCCGACTCTGTTTTTCCCAAAAGTTTATCAATGTGCTGACTCAACGTCTCAACAATAGCATTGTGCGTTAATGCGTTGCCTATCCTCTTGAGATAATCCAGCTTGGTTGCAGGTACGGCTGCTGGTTCATGAGGTTTTGCACATTTACGTGCAGTCTGGTGATCGTTTTTGCTCGCTGAAGTGGGGTTTAACAGCCTGCTGGGTGTTACCAGTTCAATATCGTCAGGTAACGCTGTGAGGGCTTGCTGTAAGGCCCGAACCGTGGTTGGGTAAGGATGCCCAATAGCAATGGCAGAACCTTGCTTACGGGCAAGCGCAATGGCTCGATTGAGCTGATGCCGTGTTTCTGCTTCTGTCTGCACATTATCCAGAAAAACATGACGGCGGAGCACCTGAACCGGTGTTCCCATCGCTGCTTTGGTGACTTGTGTCTTGCCAATGGTCACGCTATCGAGAAAGTAGAGATGGTGGTAAGAAGATAACACTTGCATCACGTTCTCCATGCCATTGAGACTGGATGTCATTGCACTGCCCATATGATTATTCATGCCCATGGCATGAGGCACTTTCTGTATGGCATCGTGAATAATACGGCCAATTTCTTCTCGGCTCATGGAAGGATGCAGCGTATTTTTCTCCAATGGCTGTTTACTGAGTGGAGCCATTGGCAGGTGGATCAAAATCTCCCGGCCTTGTTTATGGGCTTTTTGCGCCATCTCCCGGCCGTGTGGAGAATCTGGCAATATTGCGATAGAAACCGCCGTTGGCATTTGTAATATTTTGTTTTCATGGTGAACACGATAGCCAAAGTCATCAATGACAATGGCCAGACGTGCGGCATGTGCATTCAGGGTAAACAGTAATGATAGACAAAACAGGAGTATCCAAGATAACAGTGTGAACGGGATAACTCGCCTGATTAACCGAGACTTCACCATTATTTTCTCTTCCCCTATTTCCCTAACCATGGCAATGGATTAACTGCCCGACCCTGACGGCGGATCTCAAAATACAGTGAAGGCTGCTGCTGGCCGCCGCTGCTGCCAACCAACGCTATAGATTGCCCGGCTCGTACCTGTTGCCCAACACTGACCAGCGTCGTTTTGTTATAACCATAAATGCTCATATCTCCTTTGCCGTGTTGCACTACCACAACCAAACCATAGCCTTGCAGCCAGTCTGCCAACAGTACCCGTCCATCGGAAATCGCTTTCACTTCCGTATTGTCTGCTGCGGCAATAACGATCCCTTTCCAGCGTAGCTCACCTTGTATTGCTTCACCAAAACTATGGATGACCCGACCGCGTACCGGCCAGATTGCCTGCCCGGCCGGGCGCCCAAGCCCATCCGTTCGAGCCATCAGCGAGCGCTCTTCTTCCGTCGGTTTGTAGCGGGAACCTTTCTGCTGAGCCTGTTTCTGCTTGGCTGCGACTTGTGCACGGACTCGTGCGGCTTCACGAGCCTCTCGTTCAGCACGGGCTTTGGCTTCCCGCTCTGCTTTGGCAATTTTATTCCTTAGCTGGGCTTCATTCTGCCGAAGCTCGGTCAGACTTTGTTGATCTTTTTGCAGTGAAGACTCAAGCTCCGTTAACGTTTTTTGCCGCGCAATATGGACAACTTCCATTTTCTGTTTTTGTTGCTTTTGGCTGCTCAGTATTGTTTTCTGCTCATTTTGTTTTTCCAGTTGCAGCTTTTTTTGCTGGTTAAGCTGCTCGGTTGTTTTTTGCAGTTTGTTGATCGTTTCCTGACGCGCCTGATTCAGATAACTGTAGTAAGCCAGTATGCGCTCTTTGCGTTGAGTTTCCTGACCATTGAATAGCAGTTCTAATCCTTGGTGATTTCCCTGCCGGAATGCTGAATCCAATTGTTTGGCAAGCAGACGACGCTGTTCTTTTTGTTGAATTTGCAGGCGTTTGATATTCGCATTCAGTGATGTAATTTCATTGCCCAGTTTATTCAAGCGGGTTTGAGTGCCATGTAGAGAAAGCCCCACTTCTGAGATTGTGCTCTCTTGATCCTTTAATTGACTCAGCAGATTAGTGCGTTTTTTTTGCTGTTGCTTGACACTTTCCTCTTTCTCGGCAATATCTTGCTGAATATCCTTGAGCTGGTTTTTACTCTCTGAAATCTGATTGGCAAAGGTATCTGTGCTGAAAAAGGCAAACAGCAATATACAGAGCAATAAGCTTCTGTTCTGGGGTTGCCATTGATCCTGCTTCTGCCGCTGATTACGGCTCTTTAGATCCTTACTATCAGCCATCTTATTGAGTACCTTGCCGATCATATCGTGTCCGATTATTTCATGAGGGGTTACTTCTGACCAGAGAACAGACTGTTTTTTATCTTTTTAAATAATATAAATTTTAGTTAATTTAGCTCATTTATTGGTGAAAATCCTGCACCGGCTCCGTGTGATATAAAATATTTTGGTGAAACATGACAATCAAATGAATCTCGGAGGATTTTTGCTTTTTCTCGAAACTCTCCGCAAAATCTACACTGGGCTGGCGCTAATTGGCTGTAATTGACGCAACACACAGGTATACTCTGCTACCTTAGATATTTGTTATTAACTAACGGGAGTTGTTTCCCCCCATGCTGCAAGAAATCATGCAATTTATTAGCCGGAATACTATCCTGAGTCTTGCCTGGATTGCATTGCTGGTGGCTGTCATTGTCATGACGGCAAAAAGCGTGTTCTCCAAGAGTAAAGAGATCACCCGTGCACAGGCTATCCATTTCATCAATAAGGAAGATGCTGTCGTCGTGGATTTACGCTCCCGTGACGATTTCCGCAGAGGGCATATTATTGGTTCCGTTAACCTGACACCATCTGAGATTAAAGAAAATAATCTGGGTGAGTTTGAAAAGCATAAAAAACAGCTTGTCATTGTGGTTTCAGCGAATGGTCTGGAATCCAGAACGCCGGCTGAGCATCTGATCCGTGCAGGCTTTGAACGGGTTTATTCCCTGAAAGAGGGAATTACGGGATGGTCAGGTGAAAATCTGCCATTGGCCCGAGGCAAAAAATAACGAACACGGGTGTAAGCGGTATGCTTACGTCATCAAAGTTTAATCAGGACGTCTTAACAAGGTAAAATCATTATGTCAGAACAAAACAACACCGAAATGGCTTTCCAGATCCAGCGTATCTACACGAAAGATGTTTCTTTCGAAGCACCGAAAGCACCTCAGATTTTCCAGCTGGAATGGCAGCCGGAAGTCAAATTGGATTTGGATACCGCCTCCAATGAATTAGCTCAGGGAGTCTATGAAGTTGTTCTGCGTGTTACTGTCACAGCGGCATTAGGGGAAGAAACGGCGTTCCTGTGTGAAGTTCAGCAGGCGGGTATTTTCTCTATCGACGGTATTGATGGAACCCAATTGGCACATTGCTTAGGTGCCTATTGCCCGAACATTCTGTTCCCATATGCCCGTGAGTGCATCACCAGCCTGGTAGGCCGTGGTACTTTCCCACAACTGAATCTGGCGCCAGTCAACTTTGATGCGCTGTTCATGAATTACCTGCAACAGCAGGCTGAACAGTCTGAGCCTAGTGAGACTACTCAGGAAGCCTGATGAATACCGCTTCTATGACAGTTATCGGTGCCGGTTCATACGGCACCGCTTTAGCCATCACACTGGCTCGCAACGGGCATGAAGTTGTGCTCTGGGGGCATAACCCTCAGCATATCCACGCCTTGCAGCAGGCGCGTTGCAATCAGGCATTTTTGCCGGATATTTCTTTCCCTGATAACTTATTGCTCGAAGCAGACCTGAAAAATGCGGTTTCAACCAGCAGTAATATTCTGATCGTGGTTCCCAGCCATGTTTTCGGGGATGTATTACAGCAGATAAAACCATATTTACAGCCGGATTCCCGGATTGTCTGGGCAACGAAAGGCCTTGAAGCAGAAACCGGGCGTTTATTGCAGGATGTGGCACGTGAGATATTGGGTAACGAAATCCCATTGGCTGTGGTATCTGGCCCGACATTCGCCAAAGAACTGGCAGCAGGTTTGCCGACAGCAATTGCTGTATCTGCGACGACCCCTGAATTTGGCGAAGAACTCCAGCAGCTTTTTCACTGCGGCAAAAGTTTTCGTGTGTATAAGAACCCGGATTTCACTGGCGTACAGCTTGGCGGCGCAATAAAAAATGTTATTGCAATTGGTGCCGGGATATCTGATGGTATGGGTTTTGGGGCAAATGCTCGCACAGCATTAATCACCCGAGGCTTGGCCGAGATGAGTCGCCTTGGTATCGCATTAGGCGCTGATCCTTCGACATTTATAGGTATGGCCGGATTGGGTGATTTAGTTTTGACCTGTACTGATAACCAATCTCGTAACCGTCGTTTTGGCATGATGCTGGGTCAAGGTATCAGCGTTGACGATGCACAACGTGAGATTGGTCAAGTTGTTGAAGGCTATCGTAACACCAAAGAAGCTCGGGCATTGGCAGAACGAGCCGGTGTTGAGATGCCGATTACAGAACAGATCTATCAGATACTATATTGTAATAAGAACGTTATCGAAGCAGCCCAGACATTATTGGGCAGAGCGACAAGAGATGAGGGAGAAAACCTTAACTCTTGAGTTAGCTAAAATAGCCGTAAATCCTCGTTCGATGTATCAGAGTGTATAGTGGGAAGTGAGTCCACTTAGGGCGGGAAACAGTCAAATGAGAATGATTGCTATGTCTCGAGAAGAACTGAACGAAGTCTGGAAAAATATAAAGAATGAAGCAAGGGAGCTGGCTGATTGTGAACCCATGTTAGCCAGTTTTTTTCACGCAACATTACTCAAGCATGAAAACCTTGGTAGTGCTTTGAGCTATATGCTGGCAAATAAACTGGCAACCCCGATTATGCCTGCGATTGCGGTCAGAGAAGTTGTTGAAGACGCTTACCGCAGCGATCCAGAGATGATTGGCTCGGCAGCCCGTGATATCAAAGCCGTTCGCCTGCGTGACCCCGCCGTGGACAAATATTCAACACCGTTACTCTATCTTAAAGGCTTCCATGCATTACAGGCATACCGCATAGCGCACTGGCTCTGGAATCAAGAGCGCAAGGCATTGGCGATTTATATGCAAAATCAGATATCCGTCTCTTTTAGTGTCGATATTCACCCAGCCGCGAAAATTGGCTGCGGTATCATGCTCGACCACGCAACCGGTATTGTGATTGGTGAAACCGCAGTGGTTGAGAATGATGTCTCCATTCTGCAATCTGTCACACTTGGTGGTACAGGCAAAGCTGGCGGGGATCGTCATCCGAAAGTGCGTGAAGGGGTGATGATTGGTGCAGGCTCTAAGATCCTCGGCAATATTGAAATTGGCCGTGGCGCGAAAATTGGGGCGGGTTCCGTTGTCTTACGTGCTGTTCCACCTCATACCACCGTTGCGGGCGTACCGGCGCGGATTGTGGGTAAACCCGAAAGTGACAAACCATCACTGGATATGAACCAGCATTTTAATGGTATCAATAATGGGTTTGAGTATGGGGATGGGATTTGAGATCCTATCGCTGTTTGTAATCAAGAATTAAAGCCATTCAGCGTGATACAAGCGCTGAATGGCCTAATATTAATCCCGTAATAACGCCCCTGAATATCCCAGCTGCCGCCATGCTTCAAAAACCACCACAGCCACAGAATTGGAAAGATTCATACTGCGACTGTCTGACAGCATAGGGATCCTGATTTTCTGCTCTGTTGGCATATTATCTAATACATAAGCGGGTAACCCACGGGTTTCTGGGCCAAACATCAGGTAATCACCATCCTGATAGCTGACATTACTGTGCGCTGGCGTGCCTTTTGTGGTTAAGGCAAACAACCGCGCCCCAGACGGGGATTGTGAATTCACCGGACTTAAACCTTCACTTACCAAGAAAGCATGGAAATCGTGATGCTGTTTAATGTTAGCGAACTCGTGGTAATCCAACCCTGCGCGACGCAGGCGTTTATCATCCCATGTGAAGCCCAAGGGTTGGATTAAATGAAGCTGGCAGCCTGTGTTGGCACAAAGGCGAATAATGTTTCCCGTGTTAGGCGGGATTTCTGGTTCGAATAGGACGATGTTTAGCATGGGACATATGATAACAGAATGAGGTAGAGAGTGTAATTGTTAATAGTAAGTGTGGCATTAAATTAATTTGAGTAGCATATCTAATAACTGTTATCTCTTGGGATGGTTAATTTTTATCAAATATTATTAATATTTTAAATAATTAATCGTTACCAAATAAATCTCGCGTATACACTTTTTCTTTCACATCCTTGAGTTCTTCAGACATGCGATTAGAGATAATTATATCTGATATAGATTTAAAATATTCTAAATCGCGAATAAGTTTAGAGTTGAAAAAATACTCATCTGTCATTTCTGGTTCAAATATAACAACTTCAATGCCTTTAGCTTTGATTCTTTTCATGATCCCCTGAATTGAAGATGCTCTAAAATTGTCAGAGTTTGATTTCATAATTAATCGATAAACACCGACAATTTTAGGATTTTTGCTAAGGATTGAATCAGCGATAAAATCTTTGCGTGTACGATTAGCTTCCACAATTGCATTAATAATATTATTTGGTACTTTTTGATAGTTAGCAAGTAATTGTTTAGTGTCTTTAGGTAAGCAATAGCCACCATATCCAAATGATGGATTATTATAGTGATTACCAATTCTAGGATCTAAAGAAACACCTTCGATAATTTGGCGAGTGTTTAATTCATTGATTTCTGCATAACTATCAAGTTCGTTAAAATATGCTACTCGCATAGCTAAATATGTATTTGAAAATAATTTTATTGCTTCTGCTTCAGTTGATTCAGTAAAAAGAATAGGAATGTCTTTTTTTATAGCTCCTTCGAGTAGAAGATCAGAAAATAATTGTGCCCTTTCAGATTTTTCGCCAATAACAATTCTAGATGGATATAAATTGTCGTATAATGCGCGTCCTTCTCTGAGAAATTCTGGAGAGAAAATAATATTGTCCGTATTATATTTTTCTCTCATCTGTTTCGTAAAACCAACAGGAATTGTTGATTTAATTATCATTATAGCTGTGGGATTATAATACAGAACATCTTCTATGACAGATTCGACAGATTTTATATTAAAATAGTTAGTTTTAGGGTCGTAATCTGTAGGTGTTGCAATGATAACAAAGTCAGCGTTTTCATATGCAAGTTTTTTATCAAGTGTTGCAATGAGGTCTAATTTTTTTTCTTTTATATAGAATTCTATTTCTTTATCGACAACTGGAGATTTTTTTTTATTTATAAGATTGACTTTTTCTTCGCTAATATCTAACGCAATAACTTTATGTTTTTGTGATAAAAGAATTCCGTTAGATAAGCCCACGTATCCTATACCTGCTATTGTTATATCCATTCTTAAATGTTCTCTATTTAAATTTTTTAATTAAACCAAAAAAAGCGTATGAAATGAAATAAATGGATGATTTAACAAAACCTAGAGTTAATATATTTCTATATAAATGCCATTGAGATTTAGCTGCATTATACTTATTTCCAGATAAGCTATTTTTTGAAACTCGATAGTAAGCTAAAATTTCTGGAATGCCATAGGCATTGCCTGAAATATTCATTATCTTTAACCAAAGAGCCATATCTTGTCTTCTTCTTATCAGCGGCATGTATAACTTTCCAACTTTTTGAGTGTCATAGATAGCAGTTAGGCATCCAATAACATTCGTGAATAATAATTTTTTGCTGTTAGTAAATTTGGGAGCCTTTATAATTCCTTTTAATTGTCCATCTTCATTTATTTTTTGATAGTAACTATAAGAAAGAGCACATTCTTTTTTAAGCATAAAGGAAATTTGTTTTTCTAATTTATTAGGATGCCATAGATCATCGCTATCTAGAAAAGCTATAAATCTCCCACTAGAGTGTTCTATACTGTTATTTCTAGCAGCCCCTGCACCAAGATTTTTTTCATGTTTAAAAATTTTTATTTGAGGATATATTAGAGAGTATTTAGATATTATATCAAAAGTATTATCATTTGAATGATCATCAGTAATAATAAGCTCCCAGTGTTTATATGTTTGCTTTAGGATTGAGTTAATACTATCTTCAATATACTTTGATGAGTTATAAGTGGGCATTATAATTGAAACTAGACTATTCATTATGTAGTTTAATATTTAGTTGGATAACGATAATTCATCTATTTTAGTATAGAAATCTAAAAGTTTTTCGCATTCTATAGACCAATTATATTTTTTTTCTATTGCTACTCTTGCGTTTTTCCCCATTTCTTTTGATATGTCTGAGTTATTTATTATAAAATCTATGGCATTAGCTATTTCTGTAGGTTCAAGGGGATTTACAAGAAGGCCACAATTGTTACTAGATATAATTTCTTTCCATAAGGGGAAATTTGAGGCAATTATAGGAATTCCTGCGGCCATGTATTCAAACATTTTTACAGGAAGAGAGTCTAAGTAATTTATAGTTGGATGTAATACTACTAGACCTGCTTTTGATATGGAAAATAATTCATTTATTTGCTTTCTATTTAAAAAGCCTAAGAATTCAATTTCATTTGAATTTTTGTTATTTTTTACTTCATTCTCAAATTTGTTATTTGGGAAATTTCCTCCTATGGTTATTTTAGTGTTTGTTTTTATATCAGAAACAGATTCAACCATTTCTTTTATACCCCTAATATTAGAAATTGCACCAACATAACATATTCTATTTTCTTTTTTATCCCAGATGATATTTGTATTGGTTATATCATTTATGATAGGGAAATTATTCACAGCGATTGTGTTTTTATTGATTTTTATTAATTTTTCTTTGATTGATGTGGTTGCAGATATTATACCATCAAATTTGGATAAGCTGTATTTTTCATAATATGAATATAATCTAGAAATTATTTTTTTTAAACTTTTTTGTAAGTATGGTTTTCCAAGTATTTGCTGTGAAACATTTTCGTGTGAGTCAAAAATAACTATTTTACCTTTCTTTTTTAATTTTAACCCAATGGGTATGAGTTCAGGATCGTGTAGATGATATATATTTGCATCTACTTCTAAGGCTTTTTTATATATCTTATTAGTGGATGTTAATATCCTGTTGAGCCTCCCTGATGGTTTTCCTACATCTAGTATATTTATGTTTTGAATAAGTTCATCTTCTTTTCCATCTGCAACAATTAAATATACATCATAACCAAATGTACTAAGAGATGTACATTCTTTTAATAAAATACGAGTGTCATAACGATGATGAACTGAAGTTAAGTGTGCAATTTTCATGATTGTTATTTATTCTTTCTGAGTAAAATCAACATTAGAGTAGCTACAAATAGACCATGTGTAAGCATCACAGTTAATAGATCTGATGAAATTAATAAGCTTCTCAAAGGTGTTACAACTAATATTAATCCAAGCCATAATGTAGGGCCTTTATTAGATAATATATTTAACCATTTTAGATATATACCAAGTATTATACTATATAAGAATATGCCTAGTAATCCTGCTTGAGCAAAACCGCTGCTTATATATCCATTATTAGCATATATGTCAGTGCCTATATATATTCCAATGGTTTTAGATATTCCCGCCTCATAAATATTAGGTTGTATAAATTTTAATATAGAATTGCTCCACATAGAATAAGGGTTATGTTGGAAAAATTCAAAATAGACATAAGTTAAATTAGCAGGTACAAAAAAAACACGCCTAATAAACATAGAAGGAAAAATAGTTTCATTAACTATGTTATATAATAATAAACCACAAAGAACGGTAGTGCTAAAAACTAATGGCACAGATGATAGAGCATTAGTACGACTAAAATAAAAATAAATTCCAATTACAAAAAAAGGTGCAAATAATACCGATTTATGGGCTGATATACTATAGAAAAAGATTTGACATATTATAACAAATAAAAACGTGATGTATTTTTTTCTCCATAAAGAATAGCCAAGGAGTGATAAAGAAAAAACACTGTAGACCCAATCATTAACATAAGCTAAAATACCTATATTTGTTATTGCACTATTTTTTTCTCTAAATTCATAAACTTTAGTTATATTAAAATTTATATTATTTACTGCACCAGAAAAAAAATACCAACAAACAAGATATATAACCATTATTAATGATATTAGATAGAAAATTTTGTCGCCATTTTTTATTATTGGTACTATTGATATTTTAGGTGTTTTTATAGAAGTATTGGTCAACCACCTTATAAATAAAATGGAGGCTAATGAATAAATAACAGGAGTAAGAGGTAAATTTGAATCCATTCCGTATAGTACAATAATAGGAGCTAATAAAGCAAACAAGGCTTGGGAATGAAAGTAGTCAGATATTTTATTCATAAGGTGTGGAGATAAAATTAGTAATAGTAAAAATAAAATCCACCCAAAAAAATATTGTAATATATTGAAATTAATATGAAAACCTGAATATCCATATAATGGATTTACAAAATTAACATATGATATGTCTAGTAGAAGTTTATATAATATTGATAGAAAGAAATATATATAACGTTTCTCTAGTAATTTAAATATTTTCACTTCATGCCTATTCAGTTAACAATGCTAAATATATTTCTCTCATTTTATTATTATAAAGTTCACTATTATGCCATAGTAATGTAAACTCACCATTAAACTTTTTGCATATATTTTTATAATATAAAAACAAGGTCTTTGCATCGTTGGTATTTTTAATGTTCATATATTTCAATATAGAGGATTCCATTACAATCAAAGGTCTTATTCTTATGTTTAAAATTTCATTTGTTAGAGGGTTTATTGCGGGATATTCAAAACAAGTACCACAACGAAAACCAGGCCTATCAGCATAGCCGAGAGTGCTATCATAGTTTAAGCCAGCATTATTCCATGCAACTAGAGTTTCTGGGTGTGACCATCGTAAATAATGCATTCGTCCACCATACTGTTTTTGTTTTATATTTTCCTCAGCACATACATTTTGTAAGCGAGAAAATTCTTCTTTTATTTGTTGTGGATCTTGGAAGGAACTATAGCTAGGATGTAATCCTATAACATGTCCTCTAGAATGAATTTTTCGAAGTAAACCTCGTATTAGTGGGTCTTCAATCTCATAATCAGCGTCTTTAGTTCTATCTGTTCGCCCACAGATGAAATAGAACTCACTCTTTATGTTATTTTTTTCTGATAGGTTCATAATCCAATCAAAAGTAAAATATAGATCCTTATTAAGAACATGTTTATTATTTGATATTTTTATAAAAGGAGCATATATAATTGATGAAAATACTTTCTTACGAATTACATCGCCAGCAATATTTTTTATTAATTTAGTTAATTTACAATATTTAAATCTATATGGTCTATCAACATCATGTGTAGCATTAAATCTAAATTGATGCTTTTTTAGCACTGCATTTGGCCAAGTTTTTTCAATTATTTGTCTTAAAATATGTAACCATTCATCAACAATTGGGCGATTTAGATAATTATTTTTATAGGCATGAGACTCAATGGCAGGGAACCTATAGTGATTATCTAATACTTGCTCTTTATTTATTTCTTCTATTCTAGATAATATCCAATAAGTTAAACCAATAATATCATAATGAATATTATGTCCATATGACTTTTTTTCAATTAAAGGTTTTGGTAAATTTTTAATTGTTGGTGCTGGTAAGGGGGAGGCTAATATTGTCTCCCAGCCTTCTTCACATCCATTCCAAGTAGTAAACGACAATTTTGTATCTATGGAATAGAAGCTTGATTGTAATTCGTCAAGTATAATATATTTTTCTTCTTTTTGAAGATATAATTTTATACCTTTCTCTGTATATGAAGCATTAATTGGAATTCCAAATCGTTCTCTTATAATAAGTTGGAACCAAAGCAGTATGTTAGAATTAATGGATTTCATTTTTGTATATCTTTAGAACATGAACATGAACATGAAGATGTAGGGTAAAATGTGTAATTAATTTATTTGTAATGATTAATTCTCATTAAGAAACTACATCTTTAAGTGGGAGGAATATAAGTGTTATTTTAAATTTTTAAGGAAATAATATGTTTTTAATATCTTTGAATTTGTTTTAGAGATATGAAAATATGGTGTTTGTTCAGCGCCAAATGCTCTAAAAAATCTTTCAACAGGTTCAAGCATAGAGCCTTCAAAGTCAAAATTTTTTGTCACTGTAGATGCAAATTTTATTGCTTCCCATAAACATAAACTTGTTGCCCCACTATTTGGAAGTGATGGGTCTGCTCCTGCCATAATATAGTATGCGTTATTGTTATCCCATATTAGGTAAGCTCCAGCATGTTTTCTGCCTAATTTATCTTGAGCAATAAAAATTTTCCGAGATTTTTTTTCTGAACAAACTCTATCCAGATCGATAACAAAGTTATCTTCGTATGGAGGAGTTTTATTTTGACGTTCAAATACCTTGTTATTTAATTTTAAGAATTCATGAATATCTAAATCTGTACGTATTTCTAGCTCATAACGTTCTTTTGCTTTGCGAATATAACCTCTTATATTTGATTGAAATCCATTCCATAATTTCTCCTCATTACTTATGTCTGTAATTCTATATGTATATCTTGTACTTTGGGAAAAATTTTTCCAATAGAATGGCAACCAATTTTGTTGAGAATGATTCCAATTTTGAGAAAAGGAATGAAATTCAGGTAGCTGCTCTATGAGTGAAAACATTAGATCTTTTTGTTGACCTAGTGACTTGGTGTAATTGCTATTATTTTCCTTGAACCAGGGACCTAGAAACTGTGTTAATTTGGGCTGAGTGATTTTTTTTAGAAATTGAACTTTCTTTATCATATAAGGTAGGGAGGCAATAATTTCTCCATTTTCCTTTTGAACGATAGCTACATCCCAATTTTCTATTCCTGCAGTTGCGTCAAGCCACCAAGCTTGACTAAATATAGGGATTGTTTTCTCTGTTTCGCAGAGATTTTTATATAATTCTTTATTATTCTTCATGATCAATAAGAGCCCCAATAGATTTATAGTTAAAATATTTTAAATATGATTCAATTAATTCTGGATGTTTTTTTAATAATCTATAATCAATCTTTCGTACATCTCCGACTTTTTTTGCAGGATTTCCAGCGATTATTGAAAAGTCACTAAAATTTCCTTGCACATAAGAGAATGCTGTTACTATACATCCTTTCCCTATTTTTGTATTGGGCATAATGATTGCATTTGCGCCAATAAAAGTATTATCATCAATCTCAACACTACCTTTTATTCTTCCTTGAAGTTCTTGAAAAGGAATATTATGATATTCTTTATTGTAAAGACGTATAGAATTATGGCTACTATGAGTAAATATTCCCACTCTTGTGCCTATTTGGCAGTCATTTCCTATCTTTATGCCATTATATGTATCTAATATAGTAAAATGCCAAATAAAGGTATTATTACCTATATCTAGTTTTGACCAATGCGTAACATCAATAGCATTACTAAGGTATAAGGTCTTATTTTTGTACATAATCTTATATACTCTAGGTTTATAAGGTAAAAGACCGTTAAAGTATAAAACACTTTTCAATTTAATTAATGCTTTTTGAGGTACTAATGCTTTTATGGTTTTTTTTAATAGATTCATATTAAGGCTCTAAAGTAATTTAATTTTTAGTGTTTAATTATCTAATTTTAAGAGTTAATTTATTTTTTTATAATATGTTTATTAATAAGGTCTAAAGTATATTTGGAGTGTAAATGTTTCCCTTGCATGTGTAATAAAAATACTTCGAATTTATTGTAGGTATATGATGTTCCTCTGAAATCATTCTTTGGAAAAAGGAAATATATTGATTTTTTTAATCTTCTTAATATTGTTATTTTCTTTAATAATGAAATTATTTTATTTTCTTTGTTTTTAGGTAATTCTATTATTGGCTTTTCTTCATCTTCGTTATATTTTTCTTTTTGAAAATATTCAAATTGATTTCTGATAAAATGCTCATACCATGTTCTATGATATTTAAATTTATGTGAAGTTTGCATCCAGAAATCTGAGTAATTTTTATCCCATAATGGCAACCAAAATGTATATCCAAAAAACTCGTAGACTTTAATAGAATTTATAATAAATTTAACGTCATCTTCATATGCTGCCCAAAATAGTATAACATCTGAAAGATGACTGTTGTCGTAATATCCTGCTGTTTTTATTATTTCCTTAATCTTATTTTTTATTGCATTTTTGTTCTTCTTTTTTAAATATGGGTCATTGTTATAGTATAGATTATAAATGTGATCTACAATCTCACGTGTAGATTTTATCTTATCTATATTTTTATTTATAAGGGGAAAAGCACTTGCGATACTATGTCCTGGAACAAAAATAGAGTCATTTGGAATTAGGTTATTATCTTTAAGATATTTCACTGCAAGGAAATCTTGTGTATGGGGTAAACTTACATAGTTGCATGCATATAACATATAATTTTGAGTGTTTTTATCGGTTATATGTTTCTTGAAATTGAATTTTCCATAATCTATAAATATCCAAGGTATATTTAAGCTATTTGCCACTTGTTTGCTTTTTTTTATTTCATCGCAATTTTCTCTACCATAACTATAACTAATGATATTGTTATAGTTTGATTTTTTTAGAAGAGTTGCGATTAATTTTGAATCATATCCGGCGCTGAGAGGTATAACAATCTTTCTGCCATTAGCAAAATTTATTAATCTTTGAATTGAATCTGATAATATTTTTTTATTTTTGTTATAAAATTCCACATTGTCATAATCATATGTGTTATTTATACGAATGTTATAATACTGTTTTTCTATAGTTTTTTCTTTGATTATGACTATACAGCCTGCCTCTACTTGTTTTATGTTTTTAGATAATGTTTCATCACCAGCTACAAATGAATTTAAAATGATTTCTGTTTTAGCTGAATTATTTATTTCAGATATGGTTAAATTTTCCCTTATGTTTATAGCAATATCGCTTATTATCAATTCATTTTCATTTAGTGCATAAATTATAGGTATGCTTCTAATATGATCCGTTATTAAAATAACATTATCTTCGTGATAAAATATAATGGAAAAGAAACCATTAAAATTTTTTATGGCTTCAGGTATATTATTTTTTTTCTTACTTTTAATTAATATATCGATTATTTGATTTTTATCTATTTTTTCTTTTTTTAAAAAAATATTTCCTTTTATATATATGGTGCCATTTTTTATTTCTTCATAAAACCAATCGTTTGATAATATTATTTTAGGTTTCATTTTATACCTTTTTCTTTAACATATGCATGTATCTAAATATAATTAATATTAATGAGATAATTATACATCCAGCCCAATATATAGTATTTTCTTGAGTATTATTTAGGTGTATGTATAACATATATATTATTAAAGGAGAGTTTGTGAGTAATGATAATATAAAATTTATATACTGGTCTTTGAAGTATTGTTTGAATTTTATCTTTAATATTCTAAAAAGATAAACTAAAATGATACTCCAACATAGCATGTTTCCTATAGAATAGAACAGGATAGTATATATGTCATTATCTAAATATATACCAATATATAATGTAACTATGCTTGTTAGTAGTATTATTGCTTGAAATAATGTCCAGATTTTCTGTTTTCCTAATATCATATATGCTGAACTTATTGGGGATGTAATAAATACTATGTACATCAACATACAAAGTATCCTTGCATAATGTCCTGCAGTTTTCCATTCGTTTCCAAAAATATAATTAAACATGGTTGGTGAAATTAGCATTATCAATATTACGAAAGGAAAAGCTAATGTTACAAGTTTTTTATATATTTGATAGGTTAATTCATTTAGTCTATTTTCCCTGTAAAAATTGGAAGCCTCAGCATAATAGACATTAGATAGTGATTTTCCAATTAATTGAACAGGAAGTGTTAGGATTCTATCTGTTATTGCATAGAACCCAGCATATGCTGGATTAAAATGTATTGCTAATAAAAATATAGGTATCCTAGAGCTAGTATTATCTAATAGGGAACCCATTAAAATGTACTTAGGGAAATCTTTATATTTTCGTATGCCCCATATTAATCTTTTCCGCGATGGTATGACAAAAGATTTGGTTTTTTTTGAATATTTATATAATTTTAGACTTCCCATGAATTGATTTAATAATTGCCCTAATATCAAGCCTAAATCTTGTAATTTATATAAAGACAGCTGGGCAATAAGCATTGATAGAGTTTGACTGAATTTTGTTCTGGCAATCAGAGTGAAATTTTTATTTCTGCTGGCCCAATAAGTTAATGCCTGATAAATTCCAATGAATAATAATGACGCTGGGATTAGGTATAAATAGTTATTAAAATCTTGTAGTCCCATATTCCCTAGTAACTTTTTTGGGAAAAATATTATTATTAATATGGATGTGAAAGATGTAATTATAGTGAATGCTAAGGCTAAAAATAAAATAACTTTAGCTTGATTATCATACTTAGGCAAAACAATAGCTAATTCATAACGCAGACTTACAATTACATTGAGTATAGCGATTATACTTATATATGTTGCCAATACTCCAAAGGAATTCGGTGAATATAATCTTGTCATTAAAGGCATAAAAGCTATTGTAATTAATTGAGCTAATAATGTTCCTCCTGCCAAAGATAGCACATTATAGTAAAATTTATTTTTCTCTTTTATTTTAAGAAGAATGTTTTTAATATAATTCATGTGATTATTTTATGCTTCTTATTATTTTTCTTATATCTGAATTTTCCAAATAAGGGTGCATAGGCAAGCTAATAACTTCTTGAGAAATTATATCTCCAACTGGAAGGATTGTATTATTAGCAACAGCAGGTTGTTTATTTAATGGTATAGGATAATGAACAGTTGTTGGAATGCCTTGTTCCTTTAATCGCAACTGTAGTTCATCACGATTTCTAACACGAATTGTATACTGCGCATAAGCACTTACATTATGGGATTCGATATATGGAGTAGTCAGGATGCCAATTTGATTTAAAGCTCTATTATAATTTTTAGCAACTATTTGACGTGATTTCATTTCTTCATCGAAAATTTCTAACTTCGGTAGAAGAATTGCAGCTTGTAGAGTATCTAAACGACTATTAACACCAACTCTTATATGATGATATCTTCTATCTTGTCCATGACGAGCAATTTGACGAATAATTTTTGCTAATCCTTCATCGCTTGTAAAAATAGCACCACCATCACCGTAGCATCCTAGTGGTTTACTTGGAAAGAAGCTTGTACATGCAATAGTTGTTAAGTTACAAGAGCGTTTACCTTTATATGTTGCTCCAAAACTTTGGGCTGCATCTTCTATAACGGTAATATTATGTTTTTCTGCTATTGCATTGATTTCGTCAAAATCAGCACATTGACCATATAAAGAAACAGGAATAATTGCTTTAGTTTTAGGAGTTATTGCAGCTTCTAATAGTGCTGGATCTAAATTATAAGTTGTTGGCTTTACATCAACATATACAGGAATACCGCCTAAAAGAGCGACTGTTTCAGCTGTAGCAATATAAGTAAATCCAGGAGTAATAACTTCATCGCCGGGTTTGATACCAATAGCCATTAAAGCAATTTGCAAAGCATCGGTTCCATTCGCACATGTGATACAATATTTTGCTCCAGTATATTCAACGAGTTTTTCTTCTAATTCCGAGACTTCTGGACCTAGAATATATTTTCCATGTGCTAATACTTTTTGGATATTTTCGTCTATTTTATCTTTAATTTTTAATTGTTGTGCTGCTAGATCTGTGAATTGCATTATATATTCTTCCTATATTATTTGATTTTTTTTACACTGTTATCATCTAAGTGATAGATATGCCCTGTATAAGGACATGTTGTAGTGGATTTTCCATGCAATGGTAGATCTAACTGTTCACCAAATTCACTCATCCAACCTATTTGTTTTGCTGGTACCCCGACCATCAGTGCGTAATCAGGAACATCTTTATTGACAACAGCTCCAGCACCGATAAAAGCATAAGAACCAATTGTTGTTCCACAAACTATGGTGCAGTTGGCACCTAAAGTTGCTCCTTTTTTTACTAAAGTATTTTTATACTCATTCTTTCTTTCGATGAAAGATCGAGGATTATAGACATTAGTAAAAACCATACTTGGACCACAAAAAACACCGTCCTCTAAATAAACATTATCATAGATGGAAATATTATTTTGTATTTTGCAGTGGTTTCCAATAATTACTTTATTTCCAATAAATACGTTTTGACCTAGAGAACAGTTTTCACCAATTTGGGCACCAGAGCAAATATGTGTAAAATGCCAAATTCGGCTATTCTTTCCTATTTTAGCACCATCATCAACGATGGCACTCGTATGGATCATGACTTCTTCTGTGATTGACATAATTAGATTACCCACATTAATATATCAAAGGTAAAGACACCGTTTTATTATCTCTGGCAGAAAGGTAAGCAGCAATTAGTAATTCAAGAGATTTTAATCCTTCCCTTCCATCAGTCATTGGTTCTGCTTCTCCTCTCATTACATCGATAACATTTTTATAATATAATGGATGTCCAAAACCGTATACTGAAGTGGTTTCGTAATTGGCACCTTTTACTTGTTGGTCATAATCTTTTTCGTCGGCAAAATTCCACTCTTGAATTTCATTAACGGCTAAACCGCCAACTCTAACACTCCCTTTTTCCCCTAATATAGTGATAGAGCCTTCTAGGTTGCTAGGATAAGTACACATAGTGACAGCCATTGAGCCTAGCGCGCCGTTTCGCCATCTAATATTTAGTACACCTGTATCTTCAGCTTCAATGTCTAAGTGTGTAGACATCATTGCTTGAATGTCTTTGACTGGGCCAATCAGCCATTCTAGCAAATCAACATAATGGCTAGCCTGATTCATAAATGCACCACCATCAAATTCCCATGTACCACGCCATGCAGCTTGATCGTAGTAATCTTGAGGGCGAGTCCAAAATACATTGAGGTGAACCATATTGATTTGACCAAAACGTTGTTCTTCTACTGCGCGTTTCAGCAATTGGAGAGTTGCGTTTAAGCGATTTTGTTTGACTACGAATAAGCGTTTGCCAGCTTTGTCCGCAGCTTTAACCATTTTCTCTCCATCAGAAAAACGAGTGGCCATGGGTTTTTCAGTAACTACATGGAAACCTTTTTCTAGGCAAGCAATGGCTTGTTCAGGATGGAGTCCTGAAGGTGTAGTTAGGATGATAATATCAGCTGAAATGTTATCCAGCATATCATGTAGGTTATTAAATCCATTAGCGCCTGTTTTTTCCATAGCGGTATTGAGGGCAACAGGGTCTGTATCACAAACAGCAACTAACTCGGCATTATTTTTATGTGCATCTAAAGAGTTAAAATGGTTTTTAGCAATCCTTCCACATCCAACCAGTGCAAATTTTATTTTTCTACCTTTGATAATATCAAACATATTTAATCCTAAATTAAGCTTTTATCACGTTATTATGATTAGGAGAATATTTTCCACGAGTATCAACAATTAATTTTGCATTGTTAATTATTAAGTCATAGTCAAATTTATCGTGGTCTGTTGCTAAAATAATACAATCGAATTCTTTTAAATTATTTGAAGTTATAGATTGGCTTATTAGATCGAACTGGTGTTCACGCATTTTAGGGAAAGCAGGTACGTGAGGATCTGAATATTCTACGAATGCACCTAAGTCTCTTAATTTTTCCATTATATGGACTGATGGGCTCTCTCTCATATCATCAACATTTTTCTTATATGAAATGCCTAAGACAAGCACATTGCTACCATTAATTGATTTATTAACTTTATTTAAAGCTAAGACTGTTTTAGTAACAACATAATCTGGCATTGATGAATTAACTTCACCAGAAAGTTCAATGAAACGGGTATTAACGCCGTATTCTCTAGCTTTCCATGTTAGATAAAAAGGATCAATCGGTATGCAGTGACCACCCAACCCAGGACCTGGGTAATAAGGAACAAAGCCAAATGGTTTTGTTGCTGCAGCTCTGATTACTTCATGTATATCAATGCCCATTTTATCTGCAACTAGCTTCATCTCATTGACTAATCCGATATTAACCGCTCGATGTATATTCTCAAGTAGTTTTGTCATTTCAGCAGCTTTTGTGGAGCTGACAGGAACGACTTTATCAATAGCTGGTTGGTAAACTGCAATGCCAGCGTTTAAGCAATTTTCTGTGTGACCACCTATTACTTTCGGAATAGTTCTTGTTTCGAAATCTGGGTTACCTGGATCTTCACGTTCTGGTGAATATACTAGAAATATATCTTCACCAACTCTTAAGCCACTTTCTTCTGCTCTAGGTAATAACTCTTCTTCAGTTGTGCCTGGGTAAGTTGTGCTTTCTAAAGAAAGCACTTGACCTTTTCTTAAAAATGGTTTCACCATATCTGTTGTATTTATGACGAAACTCATATCTGGTTCTCTATATTTATTTAATGGGGTAGGCACACAGAGAATAATTGCATCACATTCTGATATTCTTGAAAAATCAGTGGTTGCTTCAAAGCCAGTTTCAATAGCTTTTTGAATTCTGGAAGAGGAAATATGTTCAATATAGCTTAGACCTCGGCTTAATTTTTCTGTTTTATCTTTATCTATATCAAAGCCGATAACTTTAAAACCAATATCGTTGTAGCGTAGCATTAAAGGTAAACCAACATACCCTAGTCCAACAATAGCTATATTTGCACTTTTGTTATTAAATTTGTTAACTAATTTATTCAGTGATGACATGTTATAGGCCTTTAATATACCATATAAAAGTAAGCTAAAAAAATACTCTTAGAATAAAAATATTCTTTTAGCTTATGTGACACTTATGACGTGAGGGTATGGAGTATATAGAAGAGTAGAAGTTTTTGTACTTAGAATGTTAGATAACATAAAGCTACCGCACTAGGTTACGGCTCCCAGAGTGCCTATTATACTTTGCGATTTATTCATCCATTTGATATAAAAGGATTTTATCGTTTAATAAAAACCATAAGCACAAACCATTTGTGTTAAGCAGCGACGAGGTTAGACCTTCGCTGCTTTGAGGTCAAGTACAATAATTTTTTTTCTTTAACTATTACAAGCCGTAACTATCTAAATTTTAAGATGAAAGTGGTTCATCTCCCATGCAACGGCAACCAAATTATCAGCCGTAACCCACCTAAAGGACTATCTTCTGCTTTCACCCATCCTCGGTGCTGGCTCACTGCCGTTTCAACAATCGCCAGCCCCAATCCTGTTCCACCCGATTCTCTATCCCTCGCTTCATCTGTCCGATAAAACGGGCGGAAGATTTGTTCACGGTCTTCAGGGCTGACTCCTGGGCCATCATCGTCAACCGTAATTGTCACTCCATGGTTATCCGCCTTAAACGCAACGGCGATATGACTACTAGAATAACGCAGGGCATTACGGACGATGTTTTCGAATGCACTACCGAGTACTGCCGGATTACAGTAGATAACCCAAGAACCCGGAGGGGAGACGATATCCAGCGTTTTGTTCATCTGTTCGACTTCGAATTTGGCATTCTCCAGGATATCGTGCCATATATCGTTGGCTTTGATATTTTCTCGCAGCAGTTCATTCTTATGCTGATTGCGGGAAAGTACCAGAAGATCATTGATCATCTCATCTAATCGTTGAGTTTCTGTTTCAATACGTTGCAGCTCTTTGCTCTCACCATGACGTCGGCGCAGCAGGGCGCTAGCCAATTGCAGGCGAGTCAGTGGTGTGCGCAGTTCATGAGAAATATCGGAAATCAGCCGTTGTTGGGCTGTCACCATTCTGTCCAGCGCGTTGATCATCTGGTTGAAGCTGCTGCCAGCGGCTAAAAATTCTTGTGGGCCTGATTCCAGTTCAGGATGTGGCCGTAAATTGCCTTTCGCAACCTGATCTGCCGCATTTTTCAATTTACGGGCAGGTTTGGCTAAACTCCATGCCAGCCATAATAGTAATGGCGCACTAATTAACATGGTTGCAGCAGGTAATAAAAGGGGTCGGTCAAACATTAAGTTAATAAAGTCAGACTGGGGGCTACCTGCGGGCCTAATGAGGTAAAGCTGGTAGTGATCTTCACCATCGCGGATAGAAAAGGGCCCGAGTATTTCAGAGCGACCATATTTCTTCTTCTTGGGATGATCTGCATTATTGGATTGACCAATGAAGTTACGGACAACCTGCTTTTCACTGGTCTGGATATCAACGATACGTCCTTCACTGGTAACGAGCAGTAAAAGTTGCCCCGGCGGCGTCCACTTTGCAATTGCGCGATCCAGTCGTAGCCACCAAAACAGTTCATTAGCAGGGTAGCGGGTTAACTCTTTTTCTATCTGTTTCGCGAGTATGATGCCCTGTTGATATTCACTGTCCAACAGCGGTGTCAATTGCCGTGAATCCAGTTTTGGTGCCATCAAGGCCACCATCAGGACGAGCGCCAGTGTAAGCCAGAAAATCGCAAAAATACGGGCTGTCAAACTATTGATCATTTTGCAGAGACCATTAAGTATCCACGACCGCGTAATGTCTTAAACCAAGGTAACTCGTCAGTCCGGTTCGGCAATTTACGGCGCAGGTTGGAAATATGCATATCAATGGCTCTGTCAAAGGGTGTCAACCGTTTTCCCAAGACTTCCTGACTCAAGTGTTCGCGGGAAACGACTTGTCCTAAATGTTGCGCTAATAAATAAAGCAGGGTGAATTCTGTTCCGGTAAGATCCAAAATTGTACCGTCAAAGCTGGCTTCCTGCCGCCCAGGGTTGAGCTGTAGTTTATCGACCTCGAGTACAGGTGTCCCACTATCAGCCTGTTGTTCGCTCCAGTTGGAACGGCGCAGGATCGCACGTATACGGGCCACCAGTTCACGATCATTGAACGGCTTAGGAAGATAATCATCAGCACCCAGTTCTAACCCCAGAACACGGTCTAAATCGCTTCCACGGGCCGTTAGCATAATAACGGGAGTCTGATGGTCTTGTCGTAGCTCTTTTAGTGTCTCAATGCCGTTTTTACGTGGCATCATGATATCCAGTAGTAGCAGATCGATTGAAGAATCGATATATTGTAATGCCTGTTCGCCATCATGAGCGAGCACAACAGTGAATCCTTCCATCTCGAGCAACTCTTTTAATAGCGATGTCAGTTCACGGTCATCATCAACTAATAAGATTTTATGCATGTTTTCTTCCTCCGAGAGCAAAATACGATAACAAACTTTGCTATTCCATAACTTTACGTTCTTTTACATGCTCTGACGCTAGTTTGCAGCAGCAGGGTTATAGTGATCCGCACTGACATCGAATAGTACTGTTCGAGAAAGCGAGGAATTATTTGATGCGTAACATAGCAATCTTGGCTTTAGCGTCAATGTTTGTTCTTGGGGCAACCGATGCTTTAGCTGGAACTGCTGGTACTGATAATGTTATTGCGGATGACTTCTCTCAATATTGTATGCCATATGGTAATAAGAATAACGTTAGTTATTGCCTGAATGATGAACGTAACTATAACTATAGTTGTATCTTCGCTGGAGTCAGCTTAACAGAGCAGCAACGCCAGCAGATATGGGATTTAGTGAAAAAGCAACGTCTGCATGAGAAACCCGTGGCAGATATTAGAGCTGAACGTCGGAAGATGTATAGCCTTTTGGATTCAACGAATTTTGATGAGGCTGCGGTCAGGTCGCAGCTTGAAAAAATAGCGAAAGAAAATGTTGATTTGAGTGTAGAGATCGCTCGTATTCGCAATCAGATTTATCAATTGTTGACAACAGAGCAGAAAGTACAGCTCCAGAGACGTTATGAAGTGCGTGTTAATCGAGAAATGAACTGATTTCTATTAATACCCTTGACGTAAAGTTGCATCAACAACAGTTTTCCTTGCCATAGACACCATCCCTGTCTTTCAGCCCCCTTGTGGGGCTTTTTTTTATCTGGCTTGAAATTAATTCTCTTTAAAAATCAGCTATAAAAATTTTATAAGCAACTTGAAAATTTTCAAGTGTTGTATCACAAATTAGTGTTGAACAAATAATCTTTCCGTACAATTTATGGACAAATGACACTGTTATATGCTTCAATCAAATATGTTAAATCATCATATTTAAAGCGCACATTTTATGAGAATCAGCAAAAATAACATTTCTTCTATCGCCGCTGCTATGGCTTTATCACTCGCACCAGTCCCTGCTGATAGCGTTGGTAGTTACATGGCAACATCGACAACACAGAATACGTTAATGTTACAAAATGTTAATGATTCTATGGTGTATATGCCTATTGCTGAAGCACAGAAATACGTTGCTGATATGGCTAACCGTATGAGAGGGCATTTGCGAAATCTGCGTGCGGAATGGGAAGAAAAACGTATTCCTATTGATGATAAAAGTATGTCTAAATTTGCCAGAGATAATCTGAATTATTTAACAAGACATATCACGCTTTGCGCTGTATTAGTTAGAGCATCAAAAGTGGCTTTAAATCAAACAAGTGATCAAGAACTTCGAAATACGATTATGCAGTTTGGCCGGTCAGCAGCGGATTTGCGTTATACATATGAAGAAATTCTCACATTTACTAAAAATACACATGAATCACCTAATGTGCTTGAAATGGCAGATCAGTTCAGTAAAGAAGGTGTTCAAGCATTAATTAGCTCTGAACATCAAGCGCTGGGCCTTGATAAGCCAATGTTTCATTAATGGTGATATTGTGGTAACTGTTTCCATTCACAAAGATATTGAATTACCTGCTGTTGCCAGATAGTACGCCAAACTTTTGAAAGAATGGAAAAATGGTGGGTTGAGGCCGATTATTTTTGGTGATGAGGGGCGCTGGGAAGATCATGCATCCCTATGCGCCTCTTTTGTTTTCAAAATACATATCAAATTACCTGATGAGGAACCGTGGTCAGCTAAGATGCCCGTTGTTGCACGTAAGAGTAATAGCTATCTTGTGTATACCCGTCATTGGTGTGAGCCGAAAAAATATCAACTCATTAGTATCATGACCCCAAATGCCCATGAACTTGCCAGAACCTCTTTTTTATCTGTATTGGTTGATCGCGCAGAAGATTTCCAAAATAACTGAACCCCTATTAATGCCGTCTATTGGGTCATGTATTAAATAGTTAGTTGTTATGATAATCTTCCGGTATTTCGTGGTGGAACATGGCTAAAGTAGAAGTTGATTGTCGTTATTGTCACCAATCAGAAGATGTCAAAGGACAGGGAAAAGGTCATAGAGGTTATCCCCGCTACCGCTGCTATGCCTGCAGTAAAGTCTTTCAGTTGGCATACACCTATCAAGCTTGCAAACCGGGAGTCAAAGAGCAGACTATTGATATGGCGATGAATAACAGCGGCATCCGTGACACGGCCCGCGTATTGAAGGTGGCAACAGCTACTGTGATGAAAACGCTTAAAAACTCAACCCCCGGAACGTGACGACGCTTCCTCTTGACGGGGATGACATTCATCTTATCTGTGAAGTGGATGAGCAGGAGTCGTTTGTGGGGAGTCAGAAAAATCAGCGCTGGCTCTGGTATGCCTGGGAGCCGCGTATGAAACGGATAGTGGCACATACTTTTGGGGATCACAGCAGAAAAACATGGGAAAAACTACTGGCACTCTTGTCACCCTTTAATATCCGGTTTTACTGTACGGATGATTATGCCGTTTATGATTGTCTTCCTGAAGAAGTCCATCTTACTGGAAAGATATTTACCCAACGTATAGAGAGAACCAACCTTACCCATCGTACCCGAATAAAAAGGCTGAATAGAAAAACAATCGGTTATTCCAAATCTGAAGAAATGCACGATAAAGTGATAGGCACTTTCATTGAGCGTGAAAACTATATTTAGTGAGCATTCTAACTATTTAATACACGACCGTCTATTGAGCCGTCTTTCAGCCCCAAAATGTCAGGAGAACCGCTCATGGCCGCATTTTTGGTGGGCTAGGTTCTTATTTTTTATTTTACCGCACTAAATTATAAGGGTAATTCTCTATTAATGAGGAGATTGCTTATTAGCCCGTATCAATATAGGCTTGGATGAATTTAGCTCTCCTCTGCTTGGGAATAACGTGCCCTCAGCCCGTTGTTATCTTGACCAATCTTGATTATCTTACCTTCTCTTAAGCCGCTAATTAGAAAATCTTATCACTGTTATTACACAGTAAGGGATAAGGATACCCAATATGGCTAACTCTCATAAAATAAGCCTGTTAGCAAGATGCATGGGCGCGACGTTATTGGGCCTGTGCCGTGTCTTGACCGGTGTACAAGTACGATGGATTGGCTGTCAGCCATCGACCTCAAGCCGTATTTATTATGCAAATCATACCAGCCATCTTGATGGATTGGTGATCTGGTCTGGGCTTCCCCCCAAATTGCGTTATCAGATTCATCCTGTAGCTGCACGGGATTATTGGGATAAAACCAAGCTGCGTCGCTATCTTATGTATAAGGTATTTCGTGCAGTCTTGATTGAACGTAAAGGAGAACATACTTCAAAATCCGGGGTTCTTGCACCTTTGGAAGCTATTCTGGCGAAAAAAGAGTCGTTGATTTTCTTTCCAGAAGGTACACGGGGAGATGGTGAACAACTCAATCCGTTTAAGGGAGGTTTGTATCATCTGGCTCGTCAGTACCCTGATGCTGAAATGATCCCTGTCTATCTGGAAAATTCGAATCGTGTCCTGCCGAAAGGAAAAAGATTATTGGTACCGATTATTTGTTCGGCAACATTTGGCAAGCCTCTGGATAAATTGGGTGAAAATGAAAGCAAAGTCGCCTTCTTGCAACGTGCTCAGTCTGCATTGGAGGAGTTGATGCGATGATCAAGATTGATAATGGCCTGATGCTTCTGCTGGGTGGGATATTTGGGGTATTGATTATCGCCAGTGCGATTGGTGGCATATTGTCGCTTCGGTATTCGGGGGCAAAGCGCAGTGCGACTATCGATAACCTGAATGCCAGAATTCGTGGCTGGTGGATGATGTGTATCATCTGTGTGCTGGCTGTTATCGTTGGGTCTGTGGGGTCGGTGATCCTGTTTACGGTGATGTCATTTTTTGCCCTGCGTGAATTCATCACATTGACACCGACTCGCCGTGGTGATCATGAGGCTCTTTTCTGGTGTTTCTTTGTCTTTATGCCAATCCAGTATGTCTTGATTGGGATGCAATGGTACGGCTTATTCTCAGTTTTTATTCCGGTTTACGTTTTTCTGTTTTTGCCTGTGCGTATTGCTTTGGTTGGGGATACCACCCGCTTTCTGGAACGAACCGCTAAAATCCAATCGGCAATGCTGATCACGGTGTTTGCCCTGAGCCATGCTCCGGCCTTGTTGATGTTGCATATACCCGATTATGAGGATCAGAATATCAAGCTATTGCTGTTCCTGATGATTGTCGTGCAGATGTCCGATATTTTGCAGTATGTATTCGGCAAGTTATTCGGTAAGCGCCCGATTGTGCCGAAATTAAGCCCCAATAAAACGGTTGAAGGATTTATTGGGGGGATTTTGGCCTCTTCGCTGCTAGGGATGTCACTGTATTGGGTGACGCCGTTTTCACCGTGGGAAGCGGGGCTGATGTCATTGGCTATCACGTTGATGGGCTTTATTGGTGGGTTGTGTATGTCAGCAATCAAGCGTGACAGTGGAGTGAAAGACTTTGGCGGAATTATTGAGGGGCATGGCGGTATGTTGGATAGAATTGATTCGCTTTGTTTTGCTGCCCCTATATTTTTCCATCTAACACGCTATTTTTATACCTGAGACTGAATAACCGAAGGGCGGTAGTCAATGAGTATAAATTATGGGCGATGGGTCAGTGCTGCTGCGTTGTTGGCAACGGTGCTGGCCAGTGTGTTGCTGGTCGTGAAAATTTTTGCGTGGTGGTTGACGGGGTCGGTGAGCTTATTGGCGGCGCTGGTGGACTCTTTAGTCGATCTGGCCGCTTCTTTGACTAATTTTTTCGCTGTACGCTATTCGCTCCAGCCTGCCGATAAAGAACATACCTTCGGGCATGGTAAGGCGGAATCGCTGGCGGCGCTTGCCCAAAGCATGTTTATTTCCGGATCGGCCATTTTCCTGTTTTTAACGGGTTTTCAGCATTTGGTTTCCCCCGAGCCATTGGAGCATGCGACGATAGGTATCTGGGTGATCGTCGTCGCCTTGATTTCAACGATCTGCTTGGTGACGTTCCAGAAATGGGTGATCAATAAAACTCAAAGTCAGGCTATTCGCGCGGATATGTTGCATTACAAATCCGATTTGTTGATGAATGGGGCGATTCTTCTGGCACTGGTCTTGAGTATGTATGGTTTCCGGCGTGCGGATGCCCTGTTTGCTTTGGGAATCGGGGCTTATATCCTCTATAGTGCGTTACGGATGGGATATGATGCCGTACAATCTTTGCTTGATCGCGCTTTGCCCGATGAGGAGCGGCAAGAGATTATTGAGATGATCAAGTGCTATCCCGGAATCGCGGGTGGGCATGATCTGCGAACACGCCAGTCAGGTCCAACGCGTTTTATTCAGTTCCATCTGGAGATAGATGATCACCTGCCGCTGGTGGACGCGCATGCTTTGGCTGAGGGGATTGAAAATAAATTGCGGGATAGGTTTCCGGGCGCCGATATTATTATTCACCAAGATCCTTGTTCCGTTGTGCCAGAGGAGCATAAAAACCGTTGGGATTAACGGGGAATTTATTCATAATCAAAAGAGCGTCAGAAAATAAACATAATCTTAATGCAGACTGGGTGTTTTTCCGTATCATAGATGGAGTTGAATCAATTCAGCTAATGAAGTGACGATCAGGGTTTCGTAAAACCGCCGTAAATTTTCCCGTCAGGGGATCAGTCAGCAGATTGGTAAATATTACATCTACAAGTCAGAGGTCATCATGATCAACAAGATTAAAAGAATCGGAGTCTTAACGAGTGGCGGTGATGCGCCTGGCATGAACGCCGCTATTCGTGGAGTTGTTCGTGTCGCTTTAACCGAAGGGTTGGAGGTTTACGGCATTTATGATGGCTATCTGGGGTTGTATGAAAACCGCATGAAGAAGCTAGACCGTTTCAGTGTTTCCGACATGATTAACCGTGGTGGGACGTTTCTGGGATCGGCGCGTTTTCCTGAATTCAGGGATGATAAAGTCCGTGAAATTGCCATTGAAAATATGCGTAAAAATGACATTGATGCGCTGGTGGTGATTGGGGGAGATGGTTCTTATTTAGGGGCGAAAAAGCTGACTGAAGCGGGTTTTCCTTGTATTGGCCTGCCTGGTACGATTGACAATGATGTGGCAGGAACGGATTACACTATCGGTTATTTTACGGCGCTGGAAACAGTTGTAGAGGCGATTGACCGTCTGCGCGATACTTCGACGTCCCACAAGCGTATTTCGATTGTAGAAGTGATGGGGCGCTATTGTGGTGATTTGACGTTGTCTGCGGCAATTGCGGGTGGATGCGAATTCATTGTTTTGCCTGAGAATGAAATCCCGTTCGATCGTGAAGAATTACTGGCGGAAATCAAGGCGGGTATCCAAAAAGGTAAGCGCCACGCCATCGTTGCCATTACTGAGCATGTCTGCAATGTGGATGAATTGGCGAAATACATTGAAGCAGAAACACGTCATGAAACCCGTGCAACAGTACTGGGGCATATTCAACGTGGCGGTGCGCCGGTGGCGTATGACCGTATTCTGGCTTCTCGCATGGGGGCTTATTCTGTCCAGTTGCTGATGGAAGGTTTTGGTGGCCGTTGTGTGGGTATCCAGAACGAGAAACTTGTTCATCACGATATTATCGATGCGGTGCAAAATATGCAGCGTGTTTTCAAGAAAGACTGGCTGGAAACGGCGAAGCAGCTTTACTAAACCTTTCTCACCTGCAACATACTTTTTCAAGGGCTGCCATATTTTATGGCTGCTCTTTTCTGCACTATATTCCACTTATGCATAAGCAGAAATTTTAAATTATTTCTGCGTCATACTGCTTTCTGTCAGCTTTTATGGCGATACCATAAATAGCTTAGGGGAGCATTTCAGAATGGTCACGAGATGGGCAGCAAGAAGGTGTGCCGTATTGACGGCATTATTGATGGTCTTGGCAGGAGGTAGTGCATGGGCAAAAGAGGTGCAACTCTTGAATGTTTCTTACGACCCTACCCGTGAATTGTATCAGCAGTATGATCAGGCATTCAGTCAGTATTGGCAGCAAAAAACCGGAGATCACGTAACAGTCCGCCAGTCACACGGTGGTTCGGGTAAGCAGGCAACGTCTGTCATCAACGGCCTTCAGGCGGATGTGGTGACATTGGCGCTGGCATATGATGTGAATGCGATTGCAGAGCGTGGCCGCATTGCCAAGGATTGGATTGATCGCCTGCCGGAGAATTCCGCGCCTTATACTTCAACCATTGTTTTTCTGGTACGTAAGGGCAATCCCAAACATATCAAGGATTGGTCAGATTTGGTTCGTCCCGGTGTTTCTGTCGTGACACCGAATCCAAAAACGTCCGGTGGCGCGCGTTGGAATTATCTGGCGGCTTGGGGATATGGGCTGGCACAGAATAATCAGGATCAAGGCAAGACTAAAGCCTTCGTTAAGGCGCTTTATAAGAATGTCGAAGTGTTGGATTCTGGCGCGCGTGGTGCAACTAATACTTTTGTGGAGCGTGGAATCGGGGATGTATTGATCGCATGGGAAAACGAAGCGTTATTGGCTACCCATGCACTGGCTCAGGGTAAGTTTGAGATTGTTACACCGAGTCTTTCCATTCTGGCAGAGCCAACCGTTGCCGTTGTCGATAAGGTGGTTGATAAACGGGGAACACGTAAACTGGCAACGGAATACTTGAAATACTTGTATTCTCCTGTCGGACAGGAAATTGCGGCAAATAATTATTATCGTCCCCGTGATAAAGCCATTGCAGAAAAATATCACGCTGTTTTTCCCGTACTGAAATTGTTCACGATTGATGAAGTATTTGGTGGCTGGGATAAGGCCCAGAAGGTGCATTTTGCCACGGGTGGCATTTTCGATGAAATCATCCGGCGTTAATGTTTAGAAATAACCGCCATTGGATGATATTCCGTGGCGGTTAATGAGCAACTGTCTTTCACTTTACACCGTGTGGAATGATTCGTCCCACGGTCTATTTGTTTTTATCATTGCATTGAGAATGACCAGTAATTTACGCATACACGCAACGATGGCGACTTTGTTTGGCTTGCCTGCTTCGGTCAATCTCTTGTAGAAAGCGCAGAGAACGGGGTTAAATCTAATTGCCGTTAACGTGGCCATATATAGCATTCGACGCACCATTGCTCTTCCTCCAAAGATTGTTCGTTTCCCCCGGAAAAATCCAGAATCTCGATTAAACGGTGCAACACCAATCAAGGCACTAATTTCCCGGCGTGTTAACTTACCCAACTCCGGTACATCAGCGATCAAAGTGGCTATTGTGGCAGGCCCAACGCCTTTTACTGTAGATAATAAATCGAGTTTGGAACGATGATAGGTTTTAATGTGTTTAGACAAGGCAGATTCAATGACCTTAAGCTGTTCCTGTATAAAGCTGATCATTAAAGTGATGCTTTCTCGAATGTCTGGATGGCAATTCCCCAACCTTTGGCGTTCTGAGATGGAAAGTACGACCAATTGGCGACGACGTGCGATCATGGCTTGCAAGACTCGTTGCTGAGCAGAGGGCAATATCCTGACTATTTTATCCCGGTCTGTTCGTTGAGATAAAACCAGGGCTAACTGTGCCAGCACCTGAGCATCTATTTTATCGGTTTTGGCTAAGTTACCCATTGCCTTAGCAAAGTCACGGGCTTGTCGGGGATTGACGATAGCAACAGCCAGCCCTATGGTCTGTAAAACACAAGCAACGGATACCTCATAACCCCCTGTTGCTTCTAATACAACTAAATCAATCTCATAGTTGGTCAGTGTAGCCGCTAGTTCATCATGACCTTCAGGGGTATTTGGATATGTCATTACGGTTCCCTGAGCACCAAGTGCAATTTCAAGTGAAGCTTTGGCAACATCAATACCGATACAAATCGTTTTAGTCATGGTTCTTCGGCTCCCATTCTTGCAAATACGAATTGTGTTTCAAGCAACTGTTCGGGTTTCTCGAAGAAAAGTCACAATCATGCGTCGAAAGCTCATTAACGGGCTTAATCCCTTGATGGTTATCTGACTGCATGATTGTTACCAATCTAACTTAACCATAATAAACCAGATTAAAGATACAAGATGGTCCCCACCACCCTGTGAGCGGTATGCTGGCAGGGTGTTTCTTTCAGGAGAAGACCATCATGCAAAACGTTACGCTTATTGGTATTGATCTCGGCAAACATTCTTTCCACGTTCACTGTCAGGACAAATCAGGAAAGGCCCTGCTGCGTAAAAAATTTACCCGCGCCAGACTGATGGAGTTTTTAGCGGGATCGCCATCAGCGACTGTTGTAATGGAAGCCTGCGCCGGTGCTCACTTTATGGCTCGCCGGATCGCTGCTTTTGGTCACGAAGCGAAGCTGATTTCTCCACAATTTGTTCGTCCTTTTGTAAAGAGCAACAAGAACGATTTTGTGGATGCTGAAGCCATATGCGAAGCTGCATCTCGTCCCTCCATGCGATTTGTGCAACCACGAACAGAGGCGCAACAAGCTATGCGCGCCCTGCATCGGGTCAGAGAATCACTGGTCAGAGACAGGGTTAAAACCACTAATCAGATGCACGCTTTTTTACTGGAATTTGGCATCAGTATGCCGATCGGAACCGCCGTGATAAAAAGACTTTCAACCGTCTTGGCAGAGAACGAACTTCCTCCCTATCTGGCACAGTTGCTGATGCGTTTACATGCCCATTATCTTTATCTTGTCGAACAGCTCACCGAGCTTGAGACGGCACTGGAGCAGGAGCTGAGACGTGATGAAACAGGACAGCGTCTTCAGACAATACCGGGCGTGGGTCCGATAACTGCCAGCGTCTTATCATCGCAGCTGGGCGATGGTAAGCAGTATGGCTGTAGCCGGGATTTTGCTGCTTCAACCGGTCTGGTACCACGCCAGTACAGCACGGGTGGCAAAAATACGCTTTTAGGGATAAGTAAACGCGGAGACAAAAATCTGCGACGGTTACTTGTCCAGTGCGCCAGAGTCTTTATCCAGAGAATCGATTATCAGTCAGGAAGGCTGGCTGAATGGGTAAAGGCTCAGCTTGAGCGAAAACACTCAAATGTTGTGGCCTGTGCGCTGGCCAACAAATTAGCCCGGATAGCCTGGGCAATCACAACACGGCAAACTGTGTTCGAAAGGTAACGACGACGCCAGTCTGACTGGCAGGTTAATCGTTAATTAAAGCAGTTCCCAATCTGGTTTTGCGAAGACTGATTATTGATGACATGAACGGCTTATCGACCTGATGGAATCCTGACATAAAAAATGGCTCTCTGAAGCCGTGCGGTTTTTTAGGCTTATCAGGTGCGGAACTCATCGAGGCGCGGGCATCCCTGCCCATAGTGACGCCGGATAGATTTAAGCAAGCCAACATCAATCAAAAATCAGTGTTGCAAAAAAGGTGGGGACCATAGATTTTATAGGCATTTTCTTTATTGTTAATTGTTTGAGCGACAATTAAATCGTGTTATGCCTTTTTCGCTTCGGCAGCGGCTTTCACAATAACGGCGAAAGCATCGGCTTTCAGGGATGCACCACCAACCAGAGCACCATCGATATCTGGCTGGGTGAACAGTTCTGCCGCGTTGCCGGCATTGACGGAACCGCCGTATTGAATGATGACCTGTCCAGCGATAGCTGCATCTTGCTTCGCGATATGATCACGGATAAATTTATGAACAGCCTGTGCTTGTGCAGGAGTCGCTGATTTACCCGTACCAATTGCCCAGACGGGCTCGTATGCGATAACGGTATCTTTGAAGGCTTCGGCACCCAGTGTATTCAGAACAGCATCGATTTGGCGTGCGCATACGGCTTCGGTTTGGCCTGCTTCATTTTCCTGTTCGGTTTCACCAATGCACAGAACGGGAATCAGTCCTTGTTCTTTCAGGATGGTGAATTTTTTCGCAATCAGCTCATCGCTTTCTTTATGGTAAGTCCGGCGCTCAGAATGACCGATAATGATATATTTCGCGCCCACATCTTTCAGCATTTCAGCGGATGTTTCGCCGGTGAATGCACCAGAAAGGTTAACGTCAACATCTTGTGCACCCAGAGCGATACGGCTGCCAGCCAGTGCATTTTTTGCCAGAGAAACATAAACTGTTGGTGGTGCGATAGCGACGCCACAGCCGTCAACATTGCTCAGTTCTTTACGCAGGCCTGCAATCAGGTCGTTAACCATGTGGGTACTGCCATTTAATTTCCAGTTTCCCATAACTAATGGATGTCGCATGTTTTTCCCTCCAACCAGAAAATAATCAAATTGCGATCTGAATTAACACGCTTATAGGGAATAGCATTTGTGCCATTCCCTATAAGTGGAATCCCGACAGTATAAAGATCATCGGTGCGAATAGCTCTGCGCTGCGTCACTAATTTTTGCTCGCGGGTGCGTCAGATAACGATAGCTTAATCGGTTCAATTGCGAAGGTCATTATATTTTCGCTGCTGTTTACGATGACATAACGTATCGCACCGATTTTTTGGCTGAAAAATCGGTGGCTTTGCGCAGCCTGTAAAAGTCTTTCTAATTGTTTGTTGGCTTGTTCTGGGGAAAGCGTGGGCTCGAATTGGCTGATCAGCGCAGTAATATACTGTTTTATCAGTGCGAGATTGTGTTCTTTCTCAGGTTCGCTTTGTGGTGGCAGCAGGGTAATTTGCAGGCTTTTAATTTTTTCGCTGCCTCGTTCCAGTACTGCCGAAGAATAAATTTTTTCGTTAATCTTGCTGGCGGCACGAATGAAAGGCAGGGAGATATCTTTACTTACAATCACTTTATATTCATGCAGGGGGATTTCAGGGTATTTTTTGTTGTATTTTTCCCGAAATACAGGAATGGTTTCCTCGAAAGTGGGGGAATCAGGCAGTAAATACATCAACTGTGAGCGCGTGTCCGGTGTGACAGAAGGCTCGCCTGCTAAAGCGGATAATGGCAAACTGATACCAAAAGCGATTAATATTGTCATCAGAAGTTTATTCATGCCTGTTTTCATGTTGTACTCGTTGAGTGTAAATACCGGAAAAACAGCATCCACAATTGGAAAAGAATACATGACATTACAACAATGGGGATTCTCATTCAAAGGCCGAATTGGGCGACGGGAATTCTGGATCGGTATCGGCATCTGTTTCGCCCTGATATTTATGCTTTTGACCTTGCATGGCCTGAACACCCTCCCCATGCATTATGCTACAGCGGGTATCGCTTTGATCCTGTACCCGACAGCAGCGATTATAGCGAAACGTCTGCATGACCGAAATAAACGTGGTGGATGGATGTTACTGCTGGTTTTGGCCTGGGTATTGCTTTCCCTTGATTGGAGCGCAATGACACCTATCTGGCAATGGGGGATTGGTCGTTTCATTCCAACGCTGATTTTCGTTATGATTGTGCTGGATTGCGGTGTATTTCGTGGTATGGAAGGATCAAACCGTTTTGGTGAGATGGCAGAAACGGTTGAGTATATTTCTGCCAGTGAACCAGCCCCAAAACGCTGATTAGCGGGTTAGCGATGCTGTGATTACCAATATTGTTCGCTGGTGATATGCCCTGGTTTACGGCGCAGGTGTTTTGCCATATTGCGTTGTTCTTTCAGAAGCTGTTGGGTGTCCTTGGCCATTTGGGGATTCCCACACAGCATAATGTGACTGTTTTCTGCCTGCATCGGTAAACCAACGGCAGCTTCCAGCTCGCCACTTTCAATTAATGCCGGAATTCTGCCCATGAGTGAATCTGGGCATTTTTCACGGCTGACAATGGTCTGGATTCTTAATTTGCCTTGAAACTTTTTTTCTAGTTGTTGCATCATCGGCAAATAACTCAAATCTTGTTCCAGTCTCACGGCATGAACCAAAACAATATTTTCAAACCGTTCCAGATTCTCCCCTTGTTGGAGAATGGAAAGGTAAGGGCCAATGGCTGTACCGGTTGAAAGCATCCATAGGGTTTGGCAATCGGGGATTTCATCAAGGACAAAAAAACCCGCTGCCTGTTCTGTAACGAGGAGTTCCTCCCCATTCTTTAATTCTGCGAGCCGGGGGCTGAGTTTCCCTTCAGGAACGGTAACTAAATAAAATTCCAGGCTATTGTCGTCGGGGGAATTAACGTAAGAATAAGCGCGTTGGATACGTTCGCCTTCAATTTCGAGAGCCAATTTTGCGAATTGGCCGGCGGTAAATCTTTCAATCGGTGCATGAACTTTGATGCTGAATAGTGAATCTGTCCAATTGGTTATGTCGGTAACTTTTCCTGTAACCCAGTTTGCCATTACAATTAGCCTCTCTACAAAAAAACACTGCATGAATTGATGATTTTTATGACAATTCTACGTGATTGTCGGGAATAGACTTATCGATTACGTGTTACAGTTTGATTGTCTTTATTTATGCCAATGCCTTGGTTATATATGTACACTTTTATTGACATATATGGATAATATCACTGTTATTTTTTCTTCATGTGAAATTGTATCCTGTCTGGAAAGAATATAAATTTGTTAAGTCAATCACATCTAACGAAGTCGGTACTTCAGGCACTTAATTGAAAACCTGAGGGCTTTGTTGTTGCGCGTTATCCATTGATTAAACTGAACTTAAATAAATTTTAGTTTAATCAACTGTACTTAAATAAATTGTATGTAAATGCGATGAGAAAAATAGAACACTTTAATTTATTAGTGATGTTGATTGCTCTGGCTGCGGTGGGTCAGATGACACAAACAATTTATGTGCCTGTTATTGCAGATATGGCGAGTGATTTTGGTCAGCCTGCTGGCGAAGTACAAAGAGTCATGGCGGCATACTTGTTTTCTTACGGGATTTCACAGATTTTTTATGGGCCGTTATCCGATAAGATTGGTCGCCGCCCAGTGATTTTGGCCGGAATGACCCTTTTTCTGGTGGCAACAACCTGCGCATTGTTTGCCTCCAGTTTGCTGGTGCTGGTGATTGCCAGTGTATTTCAGGGGCTGGGAACGGGGGTGGCGGGGGTTATGGTGCGCACCATGCCGAGGGATTTATATACCGGGACGTCGTTGCGTTATGCTAATAGTCTGCTAAATATGGCCGTGCTGGTCAGCCCTTTGCTGGCACCGATGATAGGTGGCATGGTTGGTTATTATTTTGGTTGGCGTGCCTGCTATTGGTTCCTGCTATCATTGGGGGCAACAGTAGCCTTCTTTTTGTTCCAACACTTGCCGGAAACCCGCCCTGTGCAGACAAAACAGAGCACCATGCTGGTTTCTTTCCAGCAATTACTCTCCAATAGTGCTTTTGTTGCCTACCTGATTATGCTGGTTGGTGGTCTGGCTGGCGTCGCGGTTTTTGAAGCCAGTAGCGGTGTGTTGATGGGCGCTGTATTGGGATTGGATAGCTTAACGGTCAGTATCCTGTTTATTTTGCCGATCCCTGCCGCATTTTTGGGTGCGTGGTATGCGGGGCGTGATGGCAAAACGTTTTATCGGCTGATGTGGCATTCTGTCATGTGCTGTTTGCTGGCAGGCGTATTGATGTGGCTGCCCGGCTGGTTCGGTATTATGAATGTCTGGACACTGCTGATCCCTGCAACTTTATTCTTTTTCGGTGCCGGTATGCTGTTTCCATTGGCTACCACTGGTGCTATGGAGCCATTTCCTTATTTGGCTGGAGCTGCGGGGGCGCTGGTGGGTGGATTGCAGAATGTTGGTTCTGGCGTGACGACATGGTTGTCGGCGATGTTGCCGCAAAATAGCCAGTTCAGCGTCGGTATGCTGATGTTTTCCATGGCACTGCTTATTTTGTTCTGTTGGTTACCTATTTCCCAGCGCGTTCAGCGCCAGGAGCATACGGCCTCATAAAACCGTAATAGCATCTGGCGGGAACGCGCATTCCCGCTAAAAGGCTCTGACAGAGCGGTATGCTTGTCAGAGCTTTGATTTCCGTATTTTCTTAAGCGCGGTCTTCCCATTCCTGAGCGCGGGCAACCGCTTTTTTCCAGCCATTATATTTATGGTTTCGCTCAGTGGTTTCGATGCCCGGACGGAACTCTTTTTCGATTGTCGCTTTGCTCTTCACTTCATCAAGGTCTTTCCAGAAACCGACGGCCAGGCCAGCGAGGAAGGCGGCACCCAACGCTGTACTTTCACGTACGTCAGGGCGTTCTACACGAGTACCCAGAATATCGGCCTGGAATTGCATCAGGAAATTGTTAGCGACAGCCCCACCATCTACACGCAGGGATTTCAGGCGTGTGCCGGAGTCAGCCTGCATTGCATCCAATACATCACGGGTCTGGTAAGCGATAGATTCTAGCGTGGCGCGAATAATATGGTTGCTGTTCGCACCACGAGTCAGGCCGAAAATAGCGCCACGGGCGTAAGGGTCCCAGTAAGGTGCGCCTAGGCCAGTAAAGGCTGGTACAACGTACACACCATTGCTGTCCTTCACTTTAGTGGCGAAATATTCGGAATCCGCCGCATCGGCGATGAGTTTCAATTCATCACGTAGCCATTGGATAGACGCGCCGCCAACGAAGACAGCGCCTTCCAGTGCATAGTTCACTTCACCCCGTGGCCCGCAGGCAATAGTGGTCAGCAGGCCGTGACTGGAACGTACTGCATCTGTTCCTGTATTCATCAGCAGGAAGCAGCCTGTCCCGTAAGTATTTTTTGCCATGCCGGGATGAACACACAATTGGCCGTACAGGGCTGCCTGCTGGTCGCCTGCAATACCCGCGATAGGAATGCGTGTGCCACCTTTACCACCAATATTGGTCTGACCATAAATCTCTGACGAAGATGACACTTTTGGCAGCATAATGCGGGGAATATCCAGCTCATCAAGGATTTTCTGATCCCAATCGAGATTGTGGATATTGAATAGCATGGTGCGGGAAGCATTGGTGTAATCGGTCACATGCACACGACCCTGAGTCATTTTCCAGACGAGCCAGGTATCGACTGTACCGAATAACAGTTCGCCATTTTCAGCACGATGGCGGATGCCTTCTACATTATCCAGAATCCATTTTATTTTTGTTCCGGAGAAGTAAGGATCGACAACCAAGCCAGTATTGTGGCGGATATATTCTTCTAATCCTTCTTTTTGTTTTAATTTGGTACAAATATCTGCTGTTCGGCGACATTGCCATACAATCGCGTTATAAACTGGCCTACCTGTTTCTTTTTCCCAGACAATCGTTGTTTCTCGCTGGTTAGTGATCCCTATGCTGGCAATTTGATCTGAACTGATATCAGATTTTGCCAGCACTTCGACCAATGTTGAGCTTTGGCTGGCCCAGATTTCCATTGGGTCGTGCTCTACCCAGCCTGGTTTGGGGTAGATTTGCGGGAATTCACGCTGTGAAATACAGACAATATTGGCATCGTGATCGAGTACGACAGCTCGTGAACTGGTTGTCCCTTGATCGAGGGCGACGATATATTTTTTTTCAGTGATATTTTCTATTGTCATAATGATAACCTGGTATTTAATTTATTCATTTTTTATTTTTATTTGCTGCCATTTTTCAATATGGCAACTTTACACCGCACGCGGTAAATGGCGGGCAATCAGTTTTCGATAACCGAGTGCGCCTAGAATTGCACCAATGAAGGGGGCTACCAACGGCACAAGACAATAAGGAATGTCTCTGCCTCCTGTCAGGGCAATATCTCCCCAGCCAGCTAAATAAGCGACTAGTTTAGGGCCAAAATCACGGGCTGGGTTCAGAGCAAATCCGGTCAAAGAACCAAATGAACCACCGATAACGGCAATCAAAATGCCGATTAACAGCGGAGCCATTGGGCCGCGCGGAATGCCATTGCCATCGTCTGTCAGTGCCAGAATCAGGCAAAGTAAGACAGCTGCAATGATAATCTCGACAATAAACGCGTGTAATACAGATAGCTGTGACGCAGGATAAGTGGAGAATACACCAGCCGTGAAAAGGCTTTCCTGTGAACCACGAACAATGTTGTGAACTTGCTCATAATCAAGGAAAAGGTTGTAATACATCATATAGACAATGGCGGCAGCGGCAAATCCGCCGAGCATTTGGGCAATGATGTAAGGGAGCACTTTTTTTCTGTCAAAACTGGCAAAAAGGCATAAGGCGATGGTGACTGCGGGATTGAGGTGTGCACCTGAAATTCCGGCAGTCAGATAAACAGCGAGGGCAACACCGAAGCCCCAGATAATGCTGATTTCCCATAGCCCCAGTTGTGCACCTGCCAGTCGGGCAGCGGCAACGCAGCCTAAGCCGAAGAAAACGAGCAATGCAGTACCCAAAAATTCTGAAATGCATTGACCTGATAATGTTGGTGTGGTGGTCTGGCTCATTTCTAGATCCTATAAAAAAGAACAGAGGAAATTAATTATTAGTGCTTTCTTTTCTTAAAAGAAAGATGACTGTGAATTTATCGTTAATGAGCGTAAACGAGAAATAGCGAAATTGAAATCTGCGTGTTGCGTCAACAAAATGAGCGAATTCGCATTTGACTGGGGTTTTGTTCATCATGGAAATGTGATCTCGCTTGCATTTCGGATTAGTCACTATATTTCTCGTTATAACGAACATTGAAAGGATGAAACTAGACAGGCCTTAACTGGCTAAATACAATCAAGGAATTGCTTAAAAGAGGGCTCGAGAATGTCATTTGAAGTTTTTGAAAAGCTAGAATCTAAAGTTCAGCAGGCGATTGATACCATAACTCTCCTGCAAATGGAAATTGAAGAACTGAAAGAAAGGAACGCAGCGTTGTCTCAGGATATCCAAAGTGCGGCAAGTAGCCACGACTCGTTGGTGCGTGAGAATGAACAGTTCAAACAGGAACAACTGGCGTGGCAAGAACGTTTGCGGACTTTGCTGGGTAAAATGGAAGATGTGCAGTAAATCAGTATTGCCGTTTTGTTGAGAAGGGCGATGAATACGCCCTCTTTAACATTTTGACATAATAGATGATGAAGTGATCATACTTCATCATCTTCTTCGTCAATTTCCAACGGGACATCTGATAAAATCATGCCAGTATTATCAGCGTAGAGATAATCGCCGGAAAAGAAAGTCACTCCGCCAAAATTCACCCTGATATCACTTTCTCCGATGCCTTCACTGTTAGAGCCTGCTGGGATCGCAGCCATCGCCTGAATGCCGATATCAAGCTCTGCAAGGGAATCGACCTGACGTACTGCACCATAGACAACAATGCCTTCCCACTCATTGCTGACGGCAAGCTGAGCCAGCCCGGCATCAACCAGCGCTTTGCGGACAGACCCGCCACCATCAACGAGTAAAATACGGCCACTGCCATTTTCTTCCAGCACATCATAAAGCAGGCCATTGTCTTCAAAGCATTTCACCGTGATGATTTGACCACCAAATGAAGTACGTCCACCAAAGTTGGAGAATAAAGGTTCTACCACGTTCACATCTTCTTGATAGATATCACAAAGTTCGGAAGTATCATATTTCATGGGATTTACGTCTGGTTTATGCAAAGGACAGACAGTATATCCTTTTCAAGCTAGTGTTGGCAAAATCATCAATCTTAAAACTTATGTGTAAAACTGATACTTACTCGCTTAATTAAATACCAATCCGATGGAAAACAGAACATTAGTCAATAATGCGGCTTTGACCATTTGTACCAGCATTGGGCGCATGCCTTCTGATGTCTGATCGTGCAGTACCTTCCACATATGCTTCAACAGCAGGGGAACGGCGAGCAGGAATAACCAGCCAGACCAGCTCTTCAGGTGCAGGAGTGTAAAGGCGGCAAGACAGAGGATGGCACAGATCAGCAGAGCTGCGTGGTAATAGCGGGCTTTTTTTGCTCCCAGCCTGACGGCCAGCGTATTTTTACCATTTTGGCGATCACTTTCTATATCGCGCAAGTTATTAATATTCAAGACTGCCACGGAGAGTAAGCCACAGGCGGTTGCTGGCAGCACGGTACTCAGATCAAAAGTATTGGCTTGCAGGTAATAGGTGCCAATGACACTCAGCCAGCCAAAAAAAATCAGGACGGAAAGATCGCCCAGCCCCATATAGCCATAGGGTTTGGTTCCCACGGTGTAAGTGATGGCCGCAACGATAGCCAGTACTCCCAGCGCCAGAAAGCCGATGATATCGCTTGGGCTGTTACAGGCGACGGTGATGAGAGCAATCCCCGATAAACAGGAGGTCAGCACAGTGATCTTCAAGGCGGTTTTCATCTGTTCGGCCGTAATCACACCTTTTTGCATACCACGCATCGGGCCAATACGCTTTTCTGTATCGCTGCCTTTAGCGACATCACCATAATCATTGGCGAGGTTGGAAAGGATTTGCAGCAGGGCAGCAGTCAATAAAGCCAGCAACGCCACAGGCCACTTGAAATGGCCTGTCCATGCTGCAAGGGCAGAACCGCTCACGACAGCTGCCACGGCAAGTGGGAGCGTTTTGGGGCGCAAGCTTTCCAACCATGCCTGCATCTGACTGATAGACGTTGTTGAATTCATATTGTTATTACGTATTGTTGGTATGATAAATTTTATTGCAATGAAAATGAAGAAATGGGAGGCAAGCCTCCCATTTCTTCATTGCGAGTGAATAAGGCTCAGGTTGCCGATTATAAAATAAATCGGCTCAGATCTTCATCTGCAACGAGCTCATCCAAATGCTCTTTAACGTAATCGGCATTGATTTCAACCGAATGTCCTTGACGTTCACTGGCGTCGAAAGAAATATCTTCCATCATGCGTTCAAGCACAGTATACAGACGGCGGGCACCAATATTTTCGGTCGTTTCATTTACTCGCCATGCGGCTTCGGCGAGTTTGCGGATGCCGTCAGTTGTGAAATCGATATTCATGCCTTCTGTCGCCATTAACGCCTTATACTGTTCAGTCAGTGAAGCGTTAGGTTCTGTCAGGATCCGTTCAAAGTCTTCTGTTGTCAGCGCTTGCAGCTCAACACGAATTGGCAGACGACCCTGAAGCTCAGGGATCAGGTCGGAAGGGCTGGAAACCTGAAACGCGCCGGAGGCGATGAACAGGATGTGATCGGTTTTTACCATGCCGTGTTTGGTAGAAACGGTGCAGCCTTCAACCAGTGGCAGCAGATCGCGTTGGACGCCTTCACGGGAAACATCTGGGCCGGAAGTCTGGCCACGTTTACAGATTTTATCGATCTCATCGATAAAGACGATGCCGTGCTGCTCAACGGCATCAATGGCCTGCTGTTTCAGCTCTTCAGGATTAACCAGTTTTGCGGCTTCTTCTTCCACCAGCAGCTTGAACGCATCCTTGATTTTCATTTTGCGTGTTTTTTGCTTCTGACCAGCAAGGTTCTGGAACATAGATTGCAGTTGGTTGGTCATCTCTTCCATGCCTGGAGGAGCCATGATTTCCACGCCAACAGGTGCAGATGCGACGTCAATTTCGATTTCTTTGTCGTCTAACTGCCCTTCGCGCAGCTTCTTGCGGAATGCTTGACGGGCAGTAGAAGGTTCGGATTGGGTTTCTGTTTGCCCCCAGTTGTTTTTCGCTGGTGGGAGCAAAACATCCAGAATGCGTTCTTCGGCTAACTCTTCGGCACGATAGCGGTTTTTCTCAATAGATTGCAGACGCACCATTTTTACGGCCGCATCAGTCAAATCACGGATAATTGAATCGACTTCTTTACCAACATAACCGACTTCTGTGAATTTGGTCGCTTCAACTTTGATAAAAGGCGCGTTGGCCAGTTTTGCCAGACGACGGGCAATTTCGGTTTTACCGACACCGGTTGGGCCTATCATCAAAATATTTTTCGGGGTAACTTCATGACGCAGTGTTTCATCCAACTGCATACGACGCCAGCGGTTACGCAGAGCAATGGCGACAGCGCGTTTTGCTTTATCCTGACCGATAATGTGGTTGTCAAGTTCGCTGACAATTTCGCGAGGAGTCATTTCAGACATGCTATCTATCCTTACGCTTTTGAAGGCAGTTCTTCGAAGTTGTGATTATGGTTGGTGTAGATACAGATATCGCCTGCAATAGTCAGGGCGCGTTCTGCGATTTCCCTGGCGCTGAGTTCGGTCGTTTCCAGCATTGCCCGGGCGGCTGCCTGTGCGTATGAACCACCGGAACCAATGGCAATCAGGTCATTTTCTGGTTGAATCACATCACCGTTACCTGTAATGATCAGAGAAGCATTTTCATCTGCTACCGCAAGAAGAGCTTCCAGCTTGCGAAGCATGCGATCTGTTCGCCAGTCTTTGGCAAGTTCAACGGCTGCTTTGGTCAGATGCCCCTGATGCATTTCGAGTTTGCGTTCAAACAGCTCGAACAGAGTAAATGCATCTGCGGTGCCGCCGGCAAAACCCGCGATGACTTTGTCATTGTATAGGCGGCGTACTTTGCGGACATTGCCTTTCATGACGGTATGACCCATTGTTGCTTGTCCATCACCACCGATGACGACCTGGCCATTACGGCGAACACTTACGATTGTAGTCACGAGTTAGCCCCTGGTTACAAAATAGAAGACGTTACACACGGTACTTTGGCTTGTTATGCCACAATTGCAAGCTGTATTGCTGGAAAAGCACCGTGTGTCTGTTATTAGCGATTAAGATGGGGTATTTTTCTGGTTTTTCAACCCCCGGAAGGGCGGAGAATACAGCCAGGTACACCCGCATCTGTAACATGGCTGCGCATTTTTTCCGCGGATTCCTTGTTTTTATAAGGCCCTACTACAACCCGGTTCCAATTGTCTTTTGTTGTAATCTGGCTCTCAATGCCTGCGAATGCGAGGCTGGCACGAACGGATTCTGCCTGCTCTGTTGTTCGAAATGAGCCACACTGTAGCATCAGCTTGGATTCATTTATCGCAGGCTTCGGTGATTTATTGGTTTCATTGGGGGCCAGAGATTGTGCTGGCGGGGTCTTTTCTTGTGCAACAAACGGCTTTTGTTCAGGCAAGGTGATAATGACCTGTGAGCGAGGAACAGGTTCACTGTTGTAAGGCACTTCTTTTAATGGCGTTGGGGGCTGGCGAATATCTGCCTCCATCTGTGCAAGTAATTGGAGTTGTTCTTGCGTTAGTTTTGCTGGTTGGTTGGTTGGTTGATTAGCAGAAGTCGGTTCCTGTGTCGAAGGAAGTCCAACAGGACGGTTTTCCAACTCTTTAATGTAAGTCCAGCGTTCTTCCGGTTTTGGCGGTAGTCCCTGGTTTTTGGCATGATGAGCGGGTGGTGGTGTATTTTGTGCACTATCGTTCTTAGTGTGTGCGATGAAATAAAGGCCACCAATAAACATGACCACCAAGGCCACGGCAACGGCTAATGTAGTTTTGGGTAATCCTTGAGCCTGATTTTTTTTCTTACCAGTGCCTTTCTGACGGGGATTAGAACGCCCGCGACTTACATAATCTCGTTGTGCCACTATTTAATTCGCTGAAGTTGTTTAAAAAAATTAAGGGATAGATAACTAATGTTACTGAATCTGCGGTTATTTGCCTAGCTTTTAGGCGAACAAGTGCTCGCACGAATGAGCAATTCTGCATCCAATAATCGTGAACCTTTGGAAACCATGCGGCCTTGAAGCTGCTCCAGCAACAACAGTATTGAATAATACCCAATCTCATAACATGGCTGTGCCACGGTTGTTAGCGGTGGCTCGCTGTATTGCGCCAGATTTAAATTATCAAAGCCAATAACTGACAGATCTTCTGGTAATTTTAATCCCATTTTCTTGGCTTGCCACATTGCGCCAATAGCCATGATATCACTATGGCAGAAAATCGCGCTGGGTGGCTCTGGCAGGTTAAGTAGGATCTCTGCCAATTCCGCTCCGCTTTCATGGGTAAAATCGCCCCTGACAATATAATCTTCGCGGATCGCTTCCCCCGTACGGTGCAATGCCTGAATGTAGCCCTGAAGCCGGTAATGGCACAGTGGCATCGTTTCTGGCCCTGTAATACAAGCGATGCGCTTGTGTCCCAGTTTTTGTAAGTGATAGGTAGCGTTGAAAGCTGAAGTCAGATTGTCAATGTGGACAGTCGGTAGTTCCAGATCAGGTGCGAATTCGTTGGCCATAACCATTGGTGGCAGGTTTTTTTGTTCTTCTTTGGAAACATCGAAAGGAATGTTTGAGCCAAGCAGCACCATGCCGTCAATCCGTTTGGTAATCAGAAGATTGATAAAGGCATGTTCTTGTTGCTGCTGATGCTTACAGTCGCCAATCAGAACCAGATAGCCATGCTCTGCTGCTGTTTCTTCAATACCGCGAATGACTTCGGTAAAGAAAGGGTCGCTGATATTGGGAACAATAACCAAGATTGCTCTGGATTCATTGCGTCTTAAATTTTTGGCAAGGTTATGAGGATAGTAGCCTACTTCCAGTACGGCACTTTCTACTTTCTGACGGGTACGGGCAGAAACCTTGTCAGGATTCATAAGGGTTCTTGATACAGTTGCGGTAGAAACACCAGCCACATTGGCGACATCTTTCATGGTTGCTAATGTGCCATTCTTTTTTTCCATAGTTCACTCCTTACTTTCTACAGGCAGCGAAACGGTTGCTTCCTGGCTGCTAAAAAAACGCCAGTCATTCCGGAGAGGGAAACGCTGGCGGTTCATTTTCTACAGTCATATTAATAAGTGCATTTTAAACAAAGTAACAGATCAATCTGTTACTTTGTTTGCATAAAAAATGTGATAGGAATCATTTATCAGAGTTACTTCGCAAATTAAGGAAATAATTGTCTCTGTTTTTTCAGAATGTTCTGTTTGATTTGGGGCCTTTGCGACAACGCGCCATTTTCAATTTCTGCTATCAGCCTTCTGTGGGATCAACATCAATGTTCCATTTCACCTTGCGTGCCTGTGGGAGCGCGGTGATTTGCGGATAAATTGCCGCCATCATTTTCTGTAGAAAAATACGTGAAGGGTGTTGAATCAGTAATTGCCAGCGAAAGTGGCCACCACGTTTGGCCTGTAATGCGGGAACTGGCCCCATGATCCATAAATGCTCATCACGCAGAGCGTGATGTTCAAATAATTGACGCATTTGCTGCAAAAAAGCAGGGGCTTGCTGATTGTCGTGGTCTTCTGAACGGAGCAGAATGTGGCTGGCAAACGGCGGCAGAAACACTTGTTGACGTTCTTCCATCGCTTGACGGGCAAATGCGTCATAACCTTTTTCCAGCAACACCTGCAAGAGTGGATGTTCGGGATGGTGGGTCTGAAGGACAACTTCCCCTCGTTTACCCGCCCGTCCCGCGCGGCCGGAGACTTGGGTATACAGTTGAGCGAAACGTTCAGCCGCCCGGAAATCGGCAGAAAACAGAGCGCCATCAACATCAAGCAAGACGACTAAAGTGACATCTGGGAAATGGTGGCCTTTCGCCAACATCTGAGTACCAATTAAAATACGGGCACCACCTTGGTGCACTGCCGCCAGTTGTTGTTCCAATGCTCCCTTGCGGCTGGTGGTGTCCCGATCGATACGGGTAACGGGAATATCAGGAAACAATTTTGTGATGCCATCTTCAAGCTGCTCGGTTCCTAATCCGACGGGAATTAAATGAGTAGTGCCACACTGGGGGCATTGGCGCGGGATCGGACGCTGGCTGTCACAGTGATGGCAACGCAGATGGCGATGGCTCTGGTGCAGAGTGTAGTAGTGATCGCAGCGTTGGCATTCCGCTATCCAGCCACATTCATGGCAAAGCAAAGCGGGGGAATAACCACGGCGGTTCAGAAACAGGATGACTTGATTATCCGCTTTCAGATGCTCACCAATGCGATTGATGAGCGGCTGGGATAAACCGACTGTCAATGGCAAGCCTTTCAAATCCAGCAAATGCTGAACTGCAGGCTTGGCTTCACCTGCTCGTTGGGTCAGTGTCAATTGTCGATATTTCCCCTGCTGCACATTGAACAGCGTTTCTAGAGCCGGCGTTGCTGTACCCATCATGATGGGAATGTTTTCTTTCTTGGCTCGGAACACGGCCAAATCACGGGCGTGATAGCGCCAGCCCTCTTGCTGTTTATAGGAGCTGTCATGTTCTTCATCGATAATGATGACGCCCAGATGGGCAAAGGGGGTGAACAATGCGGAACGCGTACCAATGACAATCGCGTTATCTCCCCGTTTGGCTCGTAGCCATACCGACAGGCGTTCACTGTCATTTAAGGCGGAGTGCAGGACATCGACAGGTGCATTGAAACGTTCTCTGAATCGGCGGATAGTTTGCGGAGTCAGACCAATTTCCGGGACTAAAATCAGCGCTTGTTTTCCCTGTGCGAGAATATTTTCCAGCACACTAAGATACACTTCAGTTTTGCCTGAACCCGTAATACCCGCAAGCAACCATGGAGAAAAAATCTGATCTTCTGCTCGGACAGTGCCGACTGCGGTGGCCTGCTCTGTATTGAGTTGTAGTCGTTCACCAATAATCTGAAACTGCTCATGCCAGTTTTCTGCCTCCGGCTGTATCGGATGCAGATCAATCAGCGCTTTCTTTTTCAATGATTGCAGTGCGCTTTCGCTGAATTCCAGTTCAGAAATTTGATGACGGTAAATGGGTTTCAGGCGTAGCGAAGCCAGCGCTTGTTGCTGTTTAACGGAACGCTTAAGCTGCTCCAGAGGGAATTCATGGCCTGCTTCTGTAACCTGCCATTGCCAAAGTGGAGTAAATTCGGCGGGTTTTCCCTGTCGCAGTAAGACGGGCATGGCATGGAATAATACTTCTCCCAGTGGATAGTGATAATAGCAGGCTGACCACTGGAGCAATTGCCAAAGGTCGTCAGGGAAAAGCGGTTGTGCATCAAGGATCGCGGCAAGTGGCTTGAGCTGTTCAAGGGGAATTTGGCTGTTGCCTGCGGTTCCAGTGACAATGCCTATTGCATTGCGCTTGCCAAACGGCACAAGCACCCGCACACCTGTCATGGGCAACGGTAATCCTTCGGGTAATAGATAATCAAAAGAGCGGGTTAAGGGTACAGGCAGCGCAACCTGAACAACTGTCATAAGGCGATTTCCGGATAATTAATGACCAGACATAGGAACAGCTAAAGAAAAATACAGTGATAAGGGTATCATAGCAAATCAGCAGATTTCATTGCGCAATAAACCGATATTCTGTATGATCCGCCGCCTTTGGTACAGAAATTACCGAGCTTATTTCAATCAACACGACGTGTGGTGTCTGGCGGCAACAAGGCTGGATAGCGACACGGCCTTAACAGAGGTTTCCTATGAGAAAAGGTATTCATCCTAAATACGAAGCAATTACTGCATCTTGCTCTTGCGGTAACGTTATCACTATCAACTCTACCGTTAATCACAACCTGAATCTGGACGTTTGTGGTGAATGCCACCCGTTCTACACAGGCAAGCAGCGTGACGTTGCGACCGGTGGTCGTGTTGATCGCTTCAACAAACGTTTCAGCGTTCCAGGCTCTAGTAAGTAATGACCATTTTCTGCCTGTAAACTTTACAGGCAGTACGGTTGAAACAAAAACGCCCGATGTTTGCATCGGGCGTTTTTGTTTGCATCAGTATTCCCATGTTTCAGGATCAATACCGAGCTCACGCATTATGTCTTTCGCTGCCTCTGGGATTTCATCATGACGCTCTTTACGTAAATCATCATCATTAGGCAAGGGCTGTCCAGTGAAAGCATGAAGAAACGCTTCACACAGCAATTCGCTATTTGTTGCATGACGCAGATTATTCACTTGACGACGAGTGCGCTCATCAGTCAGTATTTTCAAGACCTTTAATGGAATTGAAACCGTAATTTTTTTGACTTGTTCACTTTTTTTGCCATGTTCAGCATAAGGGCTGACATACTCACCATTCCACTCAGCCATGAGATACCTTAAATAGTCTTGAAATCAAACAATTGAAACCAGAAAAACGGGAAGTTTCTGATCTGTTTTCATGTCGGTAATTCATTATTTTAGCATAATTCCCCTATTGGCTATATCGCTATGGCAGCACTAATTCGTAAAATATGCCCGGAGCTAACATAAAAAATGGGGACAATGAGCCAATTGTGCAATTAAACCTTAAATGATTTTAGATGTCTAGATGTATTGACGTCTATCTTTCCAGTCGTTATTCTTTGGTGACTCCAATAATAAAGTGACGGGCAAAGGTTATGGGATGCAAACAAGCAACAGTCGCGGTTCAAAGTGGTGCAAATATTGATGAACAATATGGTTGTGTAGTTCCGCCTATCTATCTTTCCAGCACATATAATTTCACTGGTTTCAATGAGCCAAGGGCACATGACTATTCCCGACGTGGAAATCCCAGCCGGGATGTCGTTCAGCAGGTTCTGGCTGAGCTGGAAGGTGGAGCGGGGGCAGTCATGACCAGCAGCGGCATGTCGGCGATTCACCTGCTGTGTACCGTTTTCTTGCAACCGGGGGATTTATTGGTGGCTCCCCATGATTGTTATGGCGGTAGTTACCGCCTGTTTGACAGTCTGAGTAAACGTGGGGCGTACAACGTTATTTTTGTTGATCAGTCGGATAATCAAGCCCTGAAACAGGCTCTGGCGCAAAAGCCAAAACTGGTGCTGATAGAAACGCCGAGTAATCCTCTGCTGCGCATTGTTGATATTCAATATATCTGTGGGTTGGCGCATAAAGTTGGAGCACTGGCGGTTGTTGATAACACTTTCTTGAGTCCTGTATTGCAAAAGCCATTGGATTTGGGCGCTGATTTAGTTGTTCACTCCTGTACGAAGTACCTGAATGGGCATTCCGATCTGATTGCGGGGGCGATTATCGCCAAAGATCCCGTGATCGCAGAAAATCTGGCGTGGTGGGCAAACAATATTGGTATCACAGGTGCCGCCTTTGACAGCTACCTGCTGTTGCGGGGTATTCGTACCCTGTCTGCACGGGTAATGCTACAGCAGAATAACGCAGCGGCTATTGCTGAGTACCTGCAACAACAGCCACAAGTGAAAAAACTCTACTACCCTGCTTTGAAAAATCATCCCGGGCATGAAATTGCCCTTAAACAACAAACAGGCTTTGGGGCGATGCTGAGTTTTGAACTTGATGGTGATGAACAAACCCTACGCCATTTTTTATCTGCGTTAAAATTATTTACTCTGGCTGAATCTCTCGGTGGTGTAGAGTCGTTGATTTCTCATACTGCGACGATGACACATGCGGGAATGGCGGCAGAAGCAAGGGCGCAGGCAGGGATCACGGATTCACTTCTTCGTGTCTCTGTAGGAATTGAAGATAGTCAGGATTTAATTGCGGATCTGGACAAAGCGTTTCAGGCAGCAGCAACGAGGTAATCATTAATCATGAGTGCACTGGCAACAGCGGGGGCGGAATTTGGCCGCCAGTTACATAAATTTGGCGGCAGCAGCCTTGCCGATGTGAAATGCTATCAGCGGGTTGCAGAAATTATGGCGAATTATAGCCAGCCGGGTGATTTGATGGTGGTATCGGCAGCAGGGAGTACAACCAATCAGCTTATTGATTGGTTGAAACTGAGCCAGAGTGACCGCATCTCAGCACATCAAGTACAGCAATCATTGAGGCGTTATCAGCAGGAGCTGATCAGAGGTTTATTGCCTGAAGTGATTGCGGAAGAACTCGTAGCACATTTTATCTCGGACCTGGAAAAATTAAGTGTATTGCTGGACAAACCGATTACTGACATTACGTACGCCGAGGTGGTCGGGCATGGTGAAATCTGGTCAGCCCGTTTGATGGCGGCTGTGCTTGAGCATAAGGGTATTTCCAGTGCATGGCTGGATGCACGCCAATTTCTGCGGGCAGAACGCGCTGCCCAGCCGCAGGTTGATGTGAACTTGTCCCAGCCTTTACTGAGCCAACTGTTGATCCAAAATCCCAGTAAGCGTTTGGTGGTCACGGGGTTTATCTCCAGAAATCAGAAAGGAGAAACCGTACTGCTGGGACGTAATGGCAGTGATTATTCTGCCACACAGGTTGGTGCACTGGCAGGCGCCAAAAAAGTGACGATTTGGAGCGACGTAGCGGGTGTTTACAGTGCTGATCCGCGTAAAGTAAAGGATGCGTGCCTGTTGCCTTTACTGCGTTTGGATGAAGCCAGTGAACTGGCGCGTCTGGCGGCACCCGTCCTTCATACCCGCACTTTGCAGCCTGTTTCCGTCAGTGATATCGACTTGCAATTGCGTTGCAGCTACCAGCCTGAACAAGGATCTACCCGCATTGAGCGGGTGCTGGCAACAGGTACTGGGGCGAAAATCGTGACCAGTCATGATGATGTCTGTCTGATTGAACTGCATATTTCTTCTGCCCATGATTTCAAGCAGATTTACAAGGACATTGATTCATTGCTGAAACGCGCACAAATTCGGCCGTTGGCGACAGGTCTGCACGCTGACTGTAATTTGATTCAGCTTTGTTATACCTCTGAAGTCGTGAACAGTGCTCTCGATGTGTTGCAGGATGCGTCTTTGCCAGGAAAATTGTCTTTGCGAGAAGGATTGGCGCTGGTGGCTTTGGTCGGGGCGGGAGTGTGCAAGAATCCGTTGCATAGCCACCGTTTTTATCAGCAGCTTAAAGACCAGCCCATTGAATTTATCTGGCATGCGGAAGAGGGTATCAGCCTTGTTGCTGTTCTGCGCCTGAGCCAGACTTCACATTTGATTCAGGGATTGCACCAAAGTCTGTTCCGGGCAGAAAAACGCATTGGTCTGGTGCTGTTTGGCAAGGGAAACATTGGCTCACGTTGGCTAGAATTGTTCGCTCGTGAACAGAAGAATATTTCTGCCCGCAGTGGTTTTGAATTTATTTTGGCGGGGATTGTGGACAGTCGTCGGAGCTTGCTGAATTATCAGGGGCTTGATGCGAGTCGAGCATTGGCATTCTTTGGTGATGAAGCCACTCAACATGAAGACGATGCGCTGTTTTTGTGGATGAGAGCGCACCCTTATGACGATTTGGTGGTGTTGGATGTCACTGCAAGCGAGGAGTTGGCTAAAGACTATATTGATTTCGCCAGCTATGGCTTTCATGTCATCAGCGCCAATAAAATTGCAGGTTCTTCAAACAGTAACACTTATCGCATGGTTCGCGATGCTTTTGCAAAAACCGGCCGTCATTGGTTATACAATGCGACCGTTGGTGCAGGGTTGCCGATTAACCACTCCGTCAGAGATTTGCGGGAAAGTGGCGATACCATTCTGTCTATCAGCGGTATTTTTTCAGGGACGTTATCATGGCTGTTCCTGCAATTTGATGGCTCCGTACCTTTCAGTGATTTGGTGGAGCAGGCGTGGCAGCAAGGATTGACGGAGCCTGATCCCCGTATCGATTTGTCCGGTCAGGATGTAATGCGCAAGCTGATTATTCTGGCTCGCGAGGCGGGTTATGAGATAGAGCCTGATCAGGTGCGTGTTGAATCCCTCGTGCCAGTAGAGGCCAGAACCGGTTCCATCGAAGACTTCTTTGAAAATAGTGCCGTTATTAATGAGCAAATGCTCCAGCGGTTGGAAGCATCACAGGAAATGGGCATGGTACTGCGTTATGTCGCTCGCTTTGATGCCACCAGTGGTAAAGCAAAAGTTGGTGTCGAAGCCGTGCGTGCAGATCACCCCTTAGCTTCGTTATTACCGGGGGATAATGTCTTTGCGATAGAAAGCCGCTGGTATCGTGACAATCCACTGGTGATCCGTGGTCCAGGCGCTGGACGGGATGTGACGGCAGGAGCGATTCAATCAGATTTGAACCGTTTGTCACAGCTTCTTTAAGTTTAGGCAGTCAATTTTGCGGCAGGGATATTGCTCATTTTTATCCCTGCTAGTTACGGAAAGTTATTTTCTGCACCTTTGTTTGATAGATAACCGGAACAAGCCGATTCAATCACCATCCAATTAATAAAAAACGTCTTATTCTTCTGTTTGTTGAGCATACGCGAGTCAGGCAATCAGAGCCGCTTATAAAAAAGAATCCGCTATTAAATTTCATAAAATTCGCCCAAATTGCTCGTTTTCTGATATGAATAGAGCCTCAGAAATAAACAAAAAACATGCTCTGCAAACAGGGTGGATGCCGATTGAATCGATCAACGATCTGGTGAAATAGGTTAAATACAGCAACACAAGGTCAGAAACCACATGAATCAACAATATTCTGCAATGCGCAGTAATGTCAGTATGCTTGGTAAGTTATTGGGTAACACTATCAAAGAAGCACTGGGAGAAAGCATTCTTGATAAAGTTGAAACGATAAGGAAATTATCCAAATCATCCCGTGCAGGAAATGAAGCTGACCGGCAGCAACTTTTATCTACACTGCAAAATTTATCCAATGATGAGTTATTGCCGGTTGCTCGGGCCTTTAACCAGTTTCTTAATCTGGCCAACGTTGCCGAACAATATCACAGCATTTCACCGCATGGTGAAGCGGCTAGCAATCCTGTAGCGCTAGAGGCTTTGTTCAATCGGCTGAAAGATAAAAAATTCAGTAATGATGACTTGATCAATGCAGTCAATGAACTTGCCATTGAATTGGTCTTGACGGCACACCCTACCGAAATTGCCCGTCGTACTCTGATTCATAAACTGGTCGAAGTGAATGCCTGTCTGTCACAGCTTGACCATGATGATCTGGCGGATTATGAACGCATTAATATCATGCGCCGTTTACGCCAGTTGATTGCCCAATCATGGCATACCGATGAAATCCGCAAAATTCGCCCCACCCCGATTGATGAAGCCAAATGGGGATTTGCGGTGGTGGAAAATAGTTTGTGGGAAGGTGTTCCTGCATTTCTGCGTGAATTCAATGAGCAATTGGAAGAATCCATTGGCTATAGCTTACCTGTGGAAGCCGTACCGATTCGTTTCACTTCTTGGATGGGTGGCGATCGTGATGGGAACCCCAACGTTACCGCAGAAATTACTCGCCATGTATTGTTGCTCAGTCGCTGGAAAGCAGCGGATCTATTTTTGAAAGATATTCAGGTGTTAGTTTCTGAACTCTCTATGTCGGAGTGTACACCTGAACTGCGCCAGCTTGCGGGTGGTGATGGGGTGCTGGAACCTTACCGTGAAATCGCCAAACAATTGCGGACGCAATTAAATAGCACACTGACGTATCTGGAGAAACACCTTAAAGGAGAGCGAGTCCTGCCACCTGTGGGTTTGCTGCTGCATAACGAACAATTGTGGCAACCGCTGTATGCCTGCTATCAATCACTGAAAACCTGCGGTATGGAAATTATCGCTAATGGCCAATTGTTGGATACCTTGCGCCGCATTCGCTGCTTTGGTTTGTCGTTGGTGCGTATTGATATCCGTCAGGAAAGCACCCGCCACACCGATGCCATTGCAGAGCTGACCCAATATCTGGAGCTCGGAGATTATGCGAGCTGGTCAGAAACGGAGAAACAAACTTTTCTGCTGCGTGAATTGAATTCAAAACGTCCGCTTATTCCGCATTGTTGGCAGCCGAGTGAAGAAACCCTAGAAGTCTTCGAAACCTGTAAGGTCATTGCCGAATCGCCACAAGATGCGATTGCAGCCTATGTCATTTCTATGGCGAAAGTTCCCTCGGATGTACTGGCCGTGAAGTTGCTACTGAAAGAAGCGGGTTGCTCACTGAAATTGCCTGTTGCACCGTTGTTTGAAACCCTTGATGACCTGAATAATGCGGAAAGTGTGATCCAGCAATTACTGGGAATTGGCTGGTATCGCGAGCTGATTCAGGATAAGCAGATGGTGATGATTGGCTATTCCGACTCTGCCAAAGATGCGGGAGTGATGGCGGCATCATGGGCGCAATATCGGGCACAGGATGCGTTGATCAAAGTGTGTGAGCAGGAAAGCGTAACGCTGACGCTGTTCCACGGACGTGGTGGTACGATTGGCCGTGGTGGTGCTCCAGCGCATTCCGCTTTGCTTTCTCAGCCGCCGGGCAGTCTGAAAGGTGGGTTACGTGTGACGGAGCAGGGCGAAATGATCCGCTTTAAGTTTGGTTTACCACAGGTGACGATTAGCAGTCTGGCGTTGTATGCCAGTGCAATTTTGGAAGCAAATTTACTGCCGCCGCCAGAGCCAAAACCGGAGTGGAAGCAAGTCATGGATACGCTCTCTGATGTTTCCTGTGACATGTATCGTGATTATGTCCGTGAGCAGCCCGAATTCGTACCTTACTTCCGAGCGGCGACGCCAGAACAGGAATTGGCGAAATTGCCTTTAGGGTCACGGCCAGCCAAGCGTCGTCCGACCGGCGGTGTAGAAAGCCTGCGTGCGATCCCTTGGATATTCGCTTGGACGCAAAACCGCCTGATGTTGCCAGCATGGTTGGGTGCGGGAGCAGCGCTGCAACATGTGATTGATGCGGGTAAACTGTCGGTGTTAGCAGATATGTGTCGCGACTGGCCTTTCTTTAATACCCGCATTGCCATGTTAGAGATGGTATTTGCCAAGGCCGATTTATGGCTGGCGGAATATTATGATCAACGCTTGGTGGATAAAAAACTGTGGCCGTTGGGAATAACGCTGCGTAATCAGTTGGCAGAGGATATTAAAACTGTGCTGACGATTTCGCAGGATGAGCAATTAATGGCGGACTTGCCGTGGATTGCGGAATCCATTGCGTTGCGTAACGTCTATACCGACCCGCTGAATGTGCTACAGGCAGAACTATTACAGCGTTCCCGTCAGCAGGAACAGCCAGATCCGCACCTTGAACAAGCATTAATGGTGACGATTGCGGGGGTTGCGGCAGGGATGCGCAATACCGGCTAGCTTTTGATTTTCTGAATGAAAAATGCCGAATGGGGAACTGTTCGGCTTTTTTATTTTTGATTAAGAATTATTTTATCCAGAGTTCAGGTTAATTTAATAGCTTTATTCGCAGATTCTATTGTTTTTTTCTATGTGTCACAATTATATATAATATTCAATATATTAAGGTTAATCCATAAATGCTGGAGAGGGTGTTGAATATACGGATGCCAAAGCGATTTTTGCAGCTCGTAGAGCACAGAAAAAGGCCGTTAAATGAAGGTCATATAGACACCTCAAGCTTTGCAGGATAGTGAAGCAATATGGGAATATCTTGTTACTAAAAATCCAGTGGCCGCCGTAAAAATGGATGAGTTATTCGAAACTGCTGCGGAACGGTTGATTGAATTTCCTTATATGGGACATGCCGGTGAAATTTCAGGGACATTGTAAGTTTTCCTGAATGAGAACTATCGGCTGGTTTATGAGGTTTCAGGGGAAAGTGTTTGGATATTAGCGTTGGTGCATACTTCTCAGCTCTGGCCTCCTGTGAAATGAGAACATTGTCGGTAAGCATATAGTGAGTGCCATCCACAACAACGCTGAACCCCTATTCCGCTCGGTTCAGAGTAGCTATATCTGACTGAGAATGTGGATAACTGTGTATTTCAGAAAAGAACGTAGAACGTACAATTTTCTTTCTTGAGAAGTGGGATGCCCTCTGTTAAGGAGGCGATTCCGATTTACATCGCCACCGTTTGATTGTGATCAGCAAAGAAATCTTATCTTGGCCCAGCGTCTGTTAATTCTATCAACAATCAACAAGGACGAACTCCCAGCGTGTGGCAGATGGCGTAACTTAATTCCGCCCGATTCAGAGTATAAAAATGAAAATCTTTCACCCCTTCGCGACTGAGAATTTTCACCATGTCCATCGCAATGGATGCACCAACTAAATTGCGGCTTTCCGGATCATCATCCAGTCCTTCAAACATTCTGGTCATCCAGCTTGGGATGCGGACGTTAGTCATTGTGGCAAACCGCTGTAACTGACGGAAGTTCGAGACGGGCAGAATTCCCGGTACAATTTCCACATCAATTCCCGTTGCAACACAGCGATCGCGAAAACGCAGGTAACTTTCTACATCAAAAAAGAATTGGGTAATGGCGCGATTTGCTCCCGCATCAATTTTGCGTTTCAGGTTAATCAGATCCGACTGAGCACTTTTCGCTTCAGGATGCACTTCTGGGTAAGCAGCAACGGAGATATCAAAATCCGCTTCTTTTTTTAAGAGCTCAACTAAGTCGGCACCATACATTTCCGGTTTACCGTTGCTCTCGGGTAAATCACCGCGCAATGCCACAATGTGACGAATACCACTCTCCCAATAATCGTGAGCAATATTACGCAGTTCCTCACGGTTGGCATCAATGCAAGTCAAGTGAGGGGCAGCATCAAGGCCGGTTTTGTCTTTAATGCCCTTGATGATGCTATGAGTGCGGTTGCGTTCACCGGAATTGGCACCATAGGTTACGGAGACAAATTTAGGCTTCAGTTTGCTTAAGCGCTCAATGGAATTCCACAGGGTTTGCTCCATCGCAGTCGTGCTGGGTGGAAAGAACTCAAAAGAAACACGAATCTGCCCTTCAAGCTCAGCCAAATTCTGATTCAGCGCTTCTCGCTGATTAGCGTGAAAAAAACTCATACCCTGTATCCTTGTAAATCAGCGGAATATTTTGACCCGCTTACGTTTAGATGCTTAAGTGTTTACATGTCTATACGTTTAGATGTCTAAATAGAATGGGCTAAGCATTATGTTTAGTCAACAGCAAAGTGACTTATCCGAAATGAGGAATATTCAAAATGATCAGGAAAGAAATTCATGTTGGGCAGAGCAAGAGAAACGCCTGATTTAATTGGCTTGTGAACGGAGCTATGCGGATTATGAGTGATACTGAGAGGAATTTATGAAGTTTTGTGCGTTGTTTTGGTCAGAAAATAGCGATAAACCCCGACGCACTTATCGGGGTTAAAACTTTTACTGGATATTCTCTCAATTGTAGTAAAATTAATGGGTTTGCAGGCAAAAATGCTCAATCAGCTGAGAAATCAATTTTCTGGTCGGCTCAATAAATTCCATACCTAAAAATTCGTCGGGCTGGTGTGCCTGTTCAATTGATCCTGGTCCCAAGACTAATGTCGGACACAATTCCTGAATAAAAGGCGCTTCAGTACAATAATTGACGGTTTCTGCTTTCGCTCCCAACAAATTTTCGATCACGCCAACCAATTTGTGATCGGTCAGGCATTGATAACCCGGAATGGGGGGGTGGAGAGGAGTAACGCTTAAACGTCCCGGCCAGCGCTGTTTCACCGGCTCTAGTGCTTTATGCAGTAATTCGTCCATATCCTGCACGGTCAATCCGGGCAGCGGGCGAATATCCATATGCAGTTCACAGCAGGCACAGATGCGGTTTGCCGCATCACCACCGTGAATATGGCCGAAATTCATAGTTGGATGAGGAATAACAAATGCTGGATTGTGATAGCGTTCCTGCAAGGTAGTGCGTAATTCCATCAATTGCGTGATGGATTCGTGCATGAGTTCAAGTGCGTTGACACCACGTGCGGGATCGCTGGAATGGCCGGATTTTCCCTCAATGCGGATAACATGAGCTAAGTGTCCCTTATGCGCATGGATAGGCTGTAACGATGTTGGTTCGCCAATAATGGCGAAATCAGGCCGAATGGCGGTATTGGCAGCAAAATAACGCGCGCCTGCCATCGATGTTTCTTCATCTGCGGTGGCCAGAATGTAAAGCGGATGAGTTAGTTTACTGGGATCAACATCCCGCAGAGCATCAATGATGAAAGCAAAGAAGCCTTTCATATCAGCAGTACCGAGTCCGTAAAGCTTGCCATCGCGTTCGCTCAGTGTGAATGGATCTTGTGTCCAGCGTCCCTCATCGAATGGCACAGTATCTGTATGACCACATAACAATAAACCTCCAGAACCACTACCCAATGTTGCCAGCATATTGAACTTGCCACGGGTTTCAGGAACGGGCTGAATCTCAATGTTAAAACCAAGGTCTTTCAACCAGCCAGCCAGCAGGTTGATTAATATTTCATTACTTTGATCCAGTTCAGCATCGGTTGCGCTGATGGAAGGTGTAGCAATGAGCTGATGATATAATCTAATAAATGATGGTAATTTAATATTCACTGTTGACAGCCCTTACTCATGATAGTATCAATATTCATGCATTATAATTGAATATAAATGCAATAATGTGATTGGGTTACTACTACAAGGTGAATAAGTCCCATGTTGAATACGCTGATAGTTGGTGCCAGTGGCTATACCGGAGCAGAGTTAGCAGCATATCTACAACGTCATCTCCATGTCCACCTTTCTGGCTTAATGGTTTCGTCTCAAAGTTCAGATGCGGGGAAATGTTTTTCAGATCTCTACCCGCAGTACAAGGGCATTGTTGATTTACCTTTACAGCCGCTGACTGATGTGGCTGAAGCAGTGAATGGTATTGATGTCGTCTTCCTCGCCACTGCCCATGAAATCAGCCATGATATTGTGCCGATATTTCTACAAGCAGGTTGCACAGTCTTCGATTTATCCGGAGCCTATCGCGTACAAAATACACAATTTTATTCAAAATACTATGGGTTCGAGCATAAAAATACGGCTTGGCTTGATAAGGCAGTTTACGGGCTGGCGGAGTGGCAGGCGGAAAAAATCAAAACTGCCCAGTTGATCGCGGTTCCCGGCTGTTATCCCACTGTTTCTCAGCTTTCATTGAAGCCTTTGCTGGAAAAAAATCTGCTGGATACTGAACAATGGCCCGTTATCAATGCTGTGAGTGGTGTCAGTGGAGCAGGCCGGAAAGCAACCATTAACAACAGCTTCTGTGAAGTTAGTTTGCAGCCTTACGGGATTTTTAATCATCGTCATCAACCCGAGATCGCGACACATTTAGGTACTGAGGTCATTTTTATCCCTCATCTGGGTAATTTCTCGCGGGGTATTCTCGCTACGATCACCTGCAAGTTGAAATCAGGTGTAACAGAAAAGCAAATTAGGGAAGCCTACCAGCTGGCGTATCATGATAAACCGTTGGTGCGTCTATACACGGAAGGTATGCCGGCATTGAAAGCCGTCGTGGGTTTGCCATTCTGCGATATTGGTTTTGCTGTGCAAGGACAGCACCTGATTATTGTCGGTGCTGAGGATAATTTGTTGAAAGGCGCGGCAGCACAAGCAGTACAGTGCATGAATATTCGTTTTGGGTTTGCAGAAACTCAGGCATTGCTTTAATTCCGGCAGATTTTAATACCGACAGAGGATAAATCCGATGGAACCGTTAGTTATCAAATTGGGTGGTGTGTTGTTAGACAGCGAAGAAGCGCTGGCGCGGTTATTTTCCACATTGCAGTCATATCGGAAGACGCATAAGCGCCCGTTAGTCATTGTACATGGCGGTGGCTGTTTAGTTGATGAACTGATGCAGAGATTGCAGTTACCGATTGTGAAGATACAGGGCCTGAGGGTAACGCCAGCAGATCAGATTAATATCGTGACGGGGACATTGGCAGGAACTGCTAATAAGGCACTGCTGGCTTGCGCGATAAAATACCGATTGCCTGCGATTGGATTGTGTCTGGGAGATGGTGGTGTGGTGCAAGTTTCCCAGTTTGATGAGGAATTCGGCCACACTGGAAAAGCTCATCCGGGTAAACCCGATCTCCTGAAAATTTTGCTGGATGTCGGTTATATGCCAATTATCAGTTCTATTGGTATCACCGAAAATGGTGAGCTGATGAATGTGAATGCAGATCAGGCGGCAACCGCCATTGCGCAGGTGTTAAATGCGGATCTGGTCTTTCTGTCTGATGTCAGCGGTATTTTGGATGGAAAAGGCCAGAAAATCCCAGAGCTAACAGCGGAAAAAATAGAACAGCTCATTGAGCATGGCATCATAACTGACGGCATGATTGTGAAAGTTAATGCGGCCTTAGAAGCGGCAAAAACGCTGAAGCATCCGGTTGATATTGCAAGCTGGCGACATACCGAACAATTAATTGCATTATTTAATGGCATACCCACAGGTACGCGAATTTCGGCGTAATTGGCTTGGTTTTACCGATTAGTGGCACAGTATTTGACTGATATGAACAAAAATAAAAGGTTATCCCTATGACTAAAAGCATTAAAAAAATCGTTCTAGCATATTCTGGTGGTTTAGATACATCTGCGATTATTCCTTGGTTGAAAGAACATTATGACAATTGTGAAGTTGTCGCATTTGTTGCTGACGTTGGTCAAAGCCGCGAAGATTTAGAAGGTGTGGAGCAGAAAGCGTTGCGATCTGGTGCGTCGGAATGTCACGTTATCGACCTGCGTGAAGAGTTCATCAAAGAGTATGTTTATCCCGTACTGAAAACGGGCGCATTGTATGAAGGCAGCTATTTGCTTGGTACATCAATGGCACGCCCAATTATTGCCAAGGCACAGGTCGAACTGGCGCTGAAAGTGGGCGCTGATTCTGTAGCTCACGGGGCAACGGGCAAAGGTAACGATCAGGTTCGGTTTGAAAGTACTTATACTGCGTTAGCGCCGCATCTGAAAGTGGTTGCTCCGTGGCGTGAATGGGATCTGCGTTCCCGTGAGGCTCTGCTTGATTATCTGAAAGTCCGCGATATTCCCACCACCGCCACGCTGGAAAAAATTTACAGCCGTGACGAAAACGCATGGCATATCTCAACCGAAGGCGGGGTATTGGAAAGTACATGGAATGCTGCCAATAAAGATTGCTGGGTGTGGACAGCAGAGCCAGAAGATGCGCAGAATGAGCCAGAATATGTCACCGTCACGGTTGAAAAAGGTGAGGTGGTTGGCGTGAATGGTAAGGGGTTGTCACCCTATCAATGTCTTAATGCATTGAATGAACTGGGAGCCAAACATGGTATCGGCCGTATCGACATTGTGGAAAACCGTTTGGTAGGCATGAAATCCCGTGGTTGTTATGAAACACCGGGTGGAACCATCATGATGGCCGCATTGCGGGGAATTGAACAGTTGGTGTTGGATCGCGACAGCTTCAAATGGCGTCAGCAATTGGGGTTGGAAATGTCCTATGTCGTCTACGATGGTCGTTGGTTTGCACCATTGCGCCAGTCGATTCAGGCTGCTGCGGAAACGTTGGCTGACAGTGTCAGTGGGGCAGTGGTCTTAAAACTGTATAAAGGCCAGGTGACCGCTGAACAGAAAAAATCGACATACAGTCTCTATTCTGAAGAGTTCGCTACTTTTGGAGAAGATGAAGTCTACGATCACCGCCATGCAGAAGGGTTCATTCGCCTCTATTCGCTTTCTTCACGTATTCGTACACTGAACAGCAAAAAATAATTTCTGAGCAATTAACCTTTATTAAATAGAGAAAACAGGAACGACATATGGCACTTTGGGGCGGACGTTTCAGTCAGGAAGCCGATCAGCGATTCAAACAATTTAACGATTCTCTGCGTTTTGATTATCGCTTGGCGGAGCAGGATATTATTGGTTCTGTTGCATGGTCAAAGGCGCTGGTTACGGTGGGAGTATTGGTTTCCGAAGAACAGCAAAAACTGGAACTGGCGCTGAATGAGTTACTGGGTGAAGTGCGGGCCAACCCCAAGGCCATTTTGAAAAGCGATGTGGAAGATATTCATAGCTGGGTGGAAGGTCAACTTATCGCGAAAGTGGGCGATTTGGGGAAAAAACTTCACACAGGTCGTAGCCGTAATGATCAAGTCGCAACTGACCTGAAACTGTGGTGTAAGGATCAGATAGCCGATATTCAGCAGGCACTTGTGGAATTGCAACAGGCGCTGGTGATTACGGCGGAGAATAATCAAGATGCGGTGATGCCCGGTTATACCCATTTGCAGAGGGCGCAGCCAGTCACTTTCGCTCATTGGTGCCTCGCCTATGCCGAAATGCTGGATCGTGATGAGAGCCGCCTGCAAGATGCACTGAAACGGCTGGATGTCAGCCCACTGGGCTGTGGCGCACTGGCGGGAACAGCCTATGATATCGATCGTGAACAATTAGCATCATGGCTCGGTTTTGCCTCGGCAACACGTAATAGTCTGGATAGCGTTTCCGATCGGGATCATGTTCTGGAGCTATTGTCAGATGCCAGTATCAGCATGATCCACCTTTCACGCTTTGCTGAAGACCTGATTTTCTTTAACAGTGGAGAAGCGGGTTTTATTGAGTTATCAGATCGGGTAACTTCCGGCTCTTCCCTGATGCCGCAAAAGAAAAACCCTGATGCGCTGGAGCTTATTCGTGGCAAATGTGGCCGGGTTCAGGGCGCATTGACGGGCATGATGATAACGCTGAAAGGGCTTCCCCTCGCTTATAACAAAGATATGCAGGAAGATAAAGAAGGTTTGTTTGATGCACTGGATACATGGCGGGATTGCCTGCATATGGCGGTGCTGGTGCTGGATGGCATTCAGGTGAAACGCGGGCGCTGTGAGGAAGCTGCAAAACAGGGTTATGCCAACGCGACTGAACTGGCGGATTATTTAGTGGTAAAAGGAGTTCCATTCCGTGAAGCGCATCATATTGTTGGTGAAGTGGTAATTGCGGCCATAGCGGAAGGTAAGGCGCTGGAAGAACTGTCTTTGTTTGAACTGCAAAAATTCAGCGAAGCTATTTCGCTAGATGTGTATGACGTTTTATCGCTGCAATCCTGTTTGGATAAACGGCTGGCAAAAGGCGGTGTATCACAGCAACAGGTGGCACAGGCGATTGCAGCGGTTAAACAGCGGTTAACGATAGATTAGCCTGAGAACATAATATAAGCCTGCCCAATCCGGCAGGTTTTTCTATATTAAATTGTAACAAATCTTTTAGTAAAGCAGTGCTGGTTTCTGAAGAGGAATACTGTGAGTTTACTGCCCATAAACGAAATGATGATGTAATAGTAATTTTTTTGATGAATTTGATAGTTTTATTCCCTCGTGCATATAATGATTTATTGATCAATTCTATCATTGATATCAAATACTGAGGTTGGGAATGAATATCCGCGATCTGGAATACCTTGTAGCGCTTGCCGAATATCGGCATTTCCGCCGAGCCGCTGATTCTTGTCATGTTAGCCAACCGACACTGAGTGGGCAAATCCGTAAACTTGAAGATGAGTTGGGCGTGATGCTGCTAGAGCGCACCAGTCGTAAAGTGCTGTTCACGCAACAGGGAATGTTGCTGGTGGAACAGGCCAAAACGGTATTGCGAGAAGTGAAAGTCTTGCAGGAAATGGCGTATCTTCAAGGTGAAAGCATGTCTGGTCCTCTGCATATCGGCCTTATCCCCACCGTTGGTCCCTATATCCTGCCTCTTATCATTCCTGAGTTGCACAAGCTGTTCCCCAAGCTGGAAATGTATTTACATGAGGCTCAGACTCAGAACCTGTTGGCGCAACTCGATAGCGGAAAACTCGATTGTGTCATTCTGGCTTTGGTAAAAGAAACCGAAGCGTTCATTGAAGTGCCACTCTTTGAAGAACCGATGAAACTAGCAATTTATGAAGGGCACCGATGGGCGAATAGGACGCATATCAAAATGGAAGAGCTTGCTGGCGAAAAATTATTAATGCTGGAAGATGGACATTGTTTGCGTGATCAGGCGATGGGTTTCTGTTTTCAGGCTGGAGCCAAAGAAGATACTCATTTTAGGGCAACCAGTCTGGAAACCCTGCGTAATATGGTATCAGCAGGCAGTGGGATTACATTGCTGCCTGATTTGGCTGTGCCAAAAGAGAAAAAACGCGATGGTGTCTGCTATCTGGAATGTATCGAACCAGAGCCTAAACGTACGATTATCTTGGTTTATCGCCCCGGCTCACCTCTGCGCAGTCGCTATGAGCAATTGGCAGAGGCGATTCGAGCTAAAATGGGTGACTATTTCGAAGTTTTTGGCAAAACATTAAAATAACCGATTTAACCCATTGAGTGCAGCAACACGGTAGGCTTCTGCCATTGTTGGATAGTTGAAGGTTGTATTAACGAAATATTCGATAGTATTGCCTTCTCCTTTTTGTTCCATAATGGCTTGGCCGATATGGATGATCTCTGCGGCACGTTCACCAAAACAGTGGATGCCCAGAATCTGTTTTGTTTCACGATGGAACAGGATCTTTATACTGCCAACATTCATGCCGGCAATTTGCGCCCTTGCCAGATGTTTGAATTGGGCGCGCCCTACCTCATACGGGATTTTCATCGCAGTGAGCTGCTGCTCGGTTTTACCGATTGAACTGATTTCAGGAATGGTATAAATCCCTGTTGGAATATCTTCCACCAGATGCAGGTTGGCGCTTCCGGTCATGATAGCTTTTGCGGCAATGCGCCCCTGATCATACGCAGCAGAAGCCAGACTCGGATAGCCGATGACATCGCCAACGGCGTAAATGTTCTCATTGCTGCTCTGATAGACGCGATTCACTTTCAGTAAACCACGGCTGTCTGTTTCCAGACCGACATTTTCCAACCCTAGCTTATCTGTATTGCCGGTGCGGCCATTGGCATACAGTAGACAGTCTGCCTTGACCTTTTTGCCGGATTTCAGATGAACAATCACGCCATCATCAAGACCTTCAATTTTTTCATATTCTTCGTTATGGCGGATGACCGTGCCACTATTCCAGAAATGATAGGACAGGGCATCAGACATCTCTTGATCAAGAAAAGACAGCAGATGATCACGGGTATTGATCAAATCCACCTTAACGCCCAGCCCTCGGAAGATAGAAGCATATTCACAGCCAATCACCCCCGCGCCGTAAATGATAACGTGGCGTGGTTCATGATCCAGTTGCAGGATGGTGTCGCTGTTATAAATACGGGAGTGAGTGAAATCAACATCAGGAGGGCAGTAAGGACGGGAACCAGTGGCAATGATTATCTTATCTGCACTTAATATATCAACACTACCATCAGCATAACGGACACTCACACGATGTTCATCAATGAATGCTGCCTCGCCCGCAAACATTTGGCACCGATTACGTTCATAAAAACCCTGACGCATTTTGGTTTGCTGGCTAATGACAACGTCAGCATGGCGCAGGATTTCAGAAAATGAGGAACGAAGAATGCGGGAGTTATCACTATAGAGGGGGTTTTGATTAAATTCGATAATACGACTGACAGCATGGCGGAGAGCTTTCGATGGAATTGTACCCCAATGGGTACAGCCACCACCGACACTATTGTAACGTTCTATAACTGCAACGTTTTTTTCCTGTTTCACCAGCCCCATTGCTGCTCCTTCCCCTCCGGGACCAGAGCCAATCACAATGGCATCAAAATGAGTATATTGCATAGAGGAAAGACCTGTTTTTACACAAAATAACAACTCTATCTTAACATTACTTGATGTAATAACCTAATGACCATACGGTTTTTATCCTATTACTTAGAAATGAAACCGGAGAATATGGGATAATAGCTTTAAGAGAACAATCACAGCAAACACAGCAGAATCTGATATATTTGCTTTATTATATAGTCGAATGGATATATCAGGATTGTGGTGAGTAACGTAACTGGTGTCAGAGCGAAACAGAAAGAAAAAACCCGTCGTTCCCTGATTGAAGCCGCATTCAGCCAACTCAGTGCTGAGCGGAGTTTCACAAGTCTGAGCTTACGGGAAGTAGCTCGAGAAGCGGGTATCGCGCCTACTTCATTTTATCGGCATTTTCGGGATGTGGATGAACTGGGGCTGACAATGGTGGATGAAAGCGGCTTGATGTTGCGTCAGTTAATGCGTCAGGCGCGTCAGCGTATCGCAAAAGGCGGCAGCGTCATCCGAACCTCTGTTTCAACGTTCATGGAATTCATCGGTAACAATCCCAATGCTTTCCGGTTATTACTGCGCGAACGTTCCGGTACATCGGCTGAGTTTCGTGCAGCTGTCGCACGGGAAATCCAACATTTTATTGCAGAGCTGGCAGACTACCTCGAACAGGCAAGCCACATGCCGCGTCATTTTACTGAAATTCAAGCTGAGGCGATGGTGACAATCGTATTCAGCGCAGGTGCAGAAGCGCTGGATATTGATGAGGAAAAAAGGCGTCGTCTCGAAGAACGTTTAGTTTTGCAACTCCGCCTGATTTCCAAAGGTGCTTATTATTGGTATCGGCGGGAACAAGAAAAAAAGACTGTCCCTAAAACCTCTTGAATAATAATGAAAGGAGAATAATACGATGGAACAATACCGCCAAGATAAAAGCACTATGTTGCTGGCTCTTATCGTTGGATTGGCAACACACGGAACTTTCTCAGCATTTTTCAACTCGCTTGTGCCTTTTTCAATTTTCCCGATTATTGCACTGGTATTATCTCTGTATTGCCTCCATCATCGTTATTTGAATTATCCAATGGCAGATGGATTACCAAAGTTGGTGGCTGGCTGCTTTTTCTTAGGAATCTTCATTTACAGCGCCATCATTCGGGTGGAATATCCAGAAATTGGTTCTAATTTCCTGCCTGTCGTGATTGATGCTGCTTTAGTATTTTGGATTTACAGAAAGATCAAAGGGCGTAAACAACAAGCTATACTCACTTCAGAAAGCCATGGCTGATTATTTTCCTGATAACGGCTGAAGGAATAACGCCACAAATTGATCGCTGTGGCGTTTTGGTCTCCCAACTAATTTTTCAGCTATAGTAGATGGTGATTAAATACGTTTTTCCAGTAATACACCACACTCCATATGGTGCGTATAAGGGAATTGATCAAAGAGTGCCAGTCGGCTTATTTTATGGGTTTGTGTCAGTGTTTCCAGATTCTGGCTGAGTGTTTCTGGATTACAGGAAATATAAAGAATCTGTGAGTATCCCTGTACCATTTTAACTGTTGCATCATCTAATCCACTGCGTGGAGGATCAACAAAAATGGTTTCACATTGATAGCTTTTTAGATCAATGCCATGCAGTCGGTTAAATTCCCGCTCTCCATTCATTGCTTGAGTAAACTCTTCTGCTGACATACGGATAATTTGCACATTATCAATTTGGTTCGCTTCAATATTAAATTGCGCGGCAGCAACCGAAGGTTTGGCAATTTCTGTCGCCAGTACGCGATCAAAGTTCTGTGCTAATGCTAGAGAAAAATTGCCATTACCACAATATAGCTCTAGTAGATCTCCCTTGGCGCCTTTTGTAATACCCACTGCCCATTCCAACATATGAGTATTGATGCTGGCATTCGGTTGCGTGAAACTGTTTTCAACTTGACGGTAAATCATCGTTTTACCCGCAATCGGCAGTTCTTCATCAATATAGTCATGGTCGAGTATGATCTTGGTTTTTGACGCTCGCCCGATCAGCTGAACATCAAATCCATTTGCTTTTAATTGATCACGTAGTGTGATGGCATGCTCGCGCCATTCATCATTCAACTTTTTATGATAAAGCAGAGAGACAATAATCTTATTACTGAGGGTTGACAGATAATCCACTTGAAACAGTTTATGACGCAAGAGTGAATTATCTTTCACGCCCGCAATGATTGACTGCATCATCTGGTTAATCAGCTCATTGGCAACCGGAAATTGATCAATACGAATACGTTGTTTGGTCTGCTGGTCAAACATAATGTGGTAAAGATCATCTTGCTCATGCCAGATGCGGAATTCAGCGCGCATTCTGTAATGTGATGCAGGGGAACGGAAAACCTCAGGCTCAGGTGCACTAAATGGCATCATCATTCCTTTCAGACGATGGACCTTTTCCATCAATTGATTTTCATAATCTTCCGTTGGCAAGACATTCTGCATTATCTGGTTCTCGTATGGTCGCGTTAAGAAAAATTTCCGAGCGGCATTGTAGGGAAAGTGAAAAGGATGTCCAGTTTTCTGGCACATGAGCCTCTTTTTGATAGGGGGTCATTCTGGACTGCTTCTCGCCTTCATCGTAGCATGACACTTTATTCGCTAGATTCAATATAGTTAGATGCCATTCTCTCATGACAAATAACAAACGTATCCTTTTATCTGCTGCTTCTGTGGCAGTGTTTTCTAGCTGGAGCCATTTTGCAGTTGCTGATAATCAAGAGCCACTGGTGGTGACCGCGAACCGCTTTAAACAGCCTGTTTCTTCAGTTTTAGCACCAATGACGGTGGTAACCCGCGAAGAGATAGATCGCTGGCAATCCAGCAGCTTGGTTGACGTTCTACGTCGCCTACCCAGTATTGATATTGCGCAGAATGGGGGAATAGGGCAACACGCTTCTTTATTTGTTCGAGGTACGGAATCACATCATACATTGGTGCTAATAGATGGTATTCGCTTAAATCAGGCGGGTATCACGGGTGCGGCCGATTATAGCCAGATACCGCTTTCAATGGTTCAGAGAATTGAGTATATCCGCGGTGCTCGCTCTGCCGTATATGGTTCTGATGCCATTGGTGGGGTAATCAATATCATTACCAAGCGAGAGCAAAAGGGAACAACATTGAATGCAGGTATCGGCTCGCACGGATACCAGAACTATAATGGTTCGACCCAACAGAAGCTCGGCGAGAATACCTTATTGACCGCAGCGGCTGGATATACCTATACCAAAGGATTCGATGTGGTGGCTGGTGGCGGTACGGGCGGGTATCGTCAGCCGGATCGTGATGGTTTTATGAGCAAAATGCTGTGGCTGGGCGTTGACCATAAATTTAATGATCAGTTCAGTGGGTTTGCTCGTGTGCATGGATTGAATAACCGAACGGCTTATGATGCCTATTATGATAGTTATAATCAGATGCTGATAGATACTCGAGAGCTATTCAGTCGTACTTATGATGCAGGCCTTCAATTTACACAGGGAATTTATTCTGCACAATGGATTACCAGTTACAGCCATGTCAAAGATTACAACTATGATCCCAAATATGGGCGTTATGGCAAAGGCTCCAGCCTAAGTAACTCCAAACAATACAATGTGCAATGGGGAAATTCATGGCAAGTGAGTCATGGCGCAATTAGCGGTGGTGTTGACTGGAAAAGAGAATCGGTTGCGGCAGGTTCGAATAATATTCCTGTACAAAAAGACGTAGATAACACTGGCCTGTATTTGACGTCACAGCAAAAGATTCATGATGTCACGCTGGAGGGTGCTGTTCGTTCAGACCGTCATTCTGAATATAATTGGAATACCACATGGCAAACTGGAATGGGTTGGGAATTCATTGATGGCTATCGGTTGATCGTCTCGTATGGAACCGCATTTAAGGCTCCAACATTGAATCAACTCTATAGCAAATGGGGAAATGAAAGTCTCAAACCAGAAAAAAGTAAACAGTGGGAAGGTGGAATTGAAGGATTAACTGGGGCACTGAATTGGCGCTTATCTGTTTATCATAATGATATTGAACAACTGATAAATTTTGCCAATAACCGCTATGAGAACATTGGTAAGGCAAAAATCAAAGGTGTTGAATGGACAGGAACCATGGATACCGGAATATTCCAGCACCAATTGACATTACAGTATGTTGATCCGCGTGATGGCAATAATAAGCAGCTAGCTCGCAGGGCTAAACAGCAGGTTAAATATCAATTAGATTGGGAATTATACAATATTGATTGGGGAGTAACCTATCAATATATCGGTCAGCGCGATGATGCAGATTATAGTGTTTATCCTCCGAAGCCCCTTAAATTGGGTGGCGTCAGTTTATGGGATATCAGCGCATCATACCCAATCACTAACCACCTCACAATCCGTGCTAGAATAGCCAATCTGTTTGATAAAAATTATGAGACAGCGTATGGCTATCGCACCCCAGGCCGAGAATACTTTCTCACTGGAAGCTACAACTTCTGATTTACCTAAAACCGCCCGACCAACGATTCTAATTTTTGATTCAGGTGTGGGCGGTTTATCTGTATACCAAGAAATTCGACAATTATTGCCGGAGCTCCACTATATATATGCTTTCGATAATGAAGCATTTCCTTATGGAGAAAAAACGGCGGAAGTGATCATTGAGCGGGTCGTTCAAGTTGTCGATGAAATTCAGAAAAGACACCCCCTGGCTATTGTCATCATTGCCTGTAATACAGCTAGCACGGTTAGTTTGCCTGCATTGCGCGAACGTTTTTCTTTTCCCGTTGTTGGTGTTGTGCCCGCAATCAAGCCTGCGGCAAAGTTGACTTGTAACCGAGTAATAGGATTATTGGCGACACGGGCTACAGTCAATCGCGACTACACCAAAGAATTAATTGCAAGATTTGCCACGGATTGTCAGGTTCATTCTATAGGTTCTGCAGAATTGGTAGAGTTAGCCGAACGAAAACTGCATGGTGAGAAGATCCCACTGGAAATATTGGAAAAAATTCTCAAACCGTGGTTGAGAATGAAAGAACCGCCAGATACTGTCATCTTAGGTTGTACTCACTTCCCTCTGATTGCAGAAGAGCTTTCACAAGTTTTTCCTGATGGCACACGATTGATTGATTCTGGAGCTGCTATTGCGCGTAGAACGGTGTGGTTGGTGAAGAACCAAAATAGTTTATTTTTAACAACGGCGGATAATTTGGCTTATTGCACAAAAATAGACCTAAATAGCGAGGCTCTGCGACCCGTATTACGAGATTATGGCTTCCTTACGCTGGAAAAACTGGCAACTTAAGTGAAATTTGTTGCAATAATCATCAGTTGGTGGTTTTTCTCAAAAAAACTATTGCCAGGCACGGAAAAGTCCCTATAATGCGCCACCACTGACCGACGCTGAGCGAAGACACGCCGCCGAGGCCAGCGGGAGAAAAGCCCTGAAAATAAAGGCTTGACACCCGGCGAGGAAAGCGTAAGATACGCAGCCTCACGATACGGAGCCCTGCTCCGGTCGGACCGCTCTTTAACAATTTAATCAGACAATCTGTGTGGGCACTCACAAGACAGTATCGACAGCATCGCAAGATGCCGAAAACTTTAAAGTCTTAAAGAGTGACTAAAACAGTTAATTCATTACGAACTAACAGTAACAATTCTTTGAGCATCAGACTTTTAATTGAAGAGTTTGATCATGGCTCAGATTGAACGCTGGCGGCAGGCCTAACACATGCAAGTCGAGCGGCAGCGGGGGGAAGCTTGCTTCCCTGCCGGCGAGCGGCGGACGGGTGAGTAATGTCTGGGGATCTGCCCGATGGAGGGGGATAACCACTGGAAACGGTGGCTAATACCGCATAACCTCTTTGGAGCAAAGTGGGGGACCTTCGGGCCTCACGCCATCGGATGAACCCAGATGGGATTAGCTAGTAGGTGGGGTAAAGGCTCACCTAGGCGACGATCCCTAGCTGGTCTGAGAGGATGACCAGCCACACTGGGACTGAGACACGGCCCAGACTCCTACGGGAGGCAGCAGTGGGGAATATTGCACAATGGGCGCAAGCCTGATGCAGCCATGCCGCGTGTATGAAGAAGGCCTTCGGGTTGTAAAGTACTTTCAGCGGGGAGGAAGGCAACAGCGTAAATAGCGTTGTTGATTGACGTTACCCGCAGAAGAAGCACCGGCTAACTCCGTGCCAGCAGCCGCGGTAATACGGAGGGTGCAAGCGTTAATCGGAATTACTGGGCGTAAAGCGCACGCAGGCGGTCAGTTAAGTTAGATGTGAAATCCCCGGGCTCAACCTGGGAACGGCATCTAAAACTGGTTGACTAGAGTCTCGTAGAGGGGGGTAGAATTCCACGTGTAGCGGTGAAATGCGTAGAGATGTGGAGGAATACCGGTGGCGAAGGCGGCCCCCTGGACGAAGACTGACGCTCAGGTGCGAAAGCGTGGGGAGCAAACAGGATTAGATACCCTGGTAGTCCACGCTGTAAACGATGTCGATTTGGAGGTTGTGCCCTTGAGGCGTGGCTTCCGGAGCTAACGCGTTAAATCGACCGCCTGGGGAGTACGGCCGCAAGGTTAAAACTCAAATGAATTGACGGGGGCCCGCACAAGCGGTGGAGCATGTGGTTTAATTCGATGCAACGCGAAGAACCTTACCTACTCTTGACATCCTCAGAATCTGCCAGAGATGGCGGAGTGCCTTCGGGACCTGAGAGACAGGTGCTGCATGGCTGTCGTCAGCTCGTGTTGTGAAATGTTGGGTTAAGTCCCGCAACGAGCGCAACCCTTATCCTTTGTTGCCAGCACGTGATGGTGGGAACTCAAGGGAGACTGCCGGTGATAAACCGGAGGAAGGTGGGGATGACGTCAAGTCATCATGGCCCTTACGAGTAGGGCTACACACGTGCTACAATGGCAGATACAAAGAGAAGCGACCTCGCGAGAGCAAGCGGAACTCATAAAGTCTGTCGTAGTCCGGATTGGAGTCTGCAACTCGACTCCATGAAGTCGGAATCGCTAGTAATCGTAGATCAGAATGCTACGGTGAATACGTTCCCGGGCCTTGTACACACCGCCCGTCACACCATGGGAGTGGGTTGCAAAAGAAGTAGGTAGCTTAACCTTCGGGGGGGCGCTTACCACTTTGTGATTCATGACTGGGGTGAAGTCGTAACAAGGTAACCGTAGGGGAACCTGCGGTTGGATCACCTCCTTACCTGAATGATAGTGATTGTGCAGTGTCCACACAGATTGTCTGATGAAAGAAAATGAGCAGGAATGCCCGCGAAGAAGACTTGAGTCCCCTTCGTCTAGAGGCCTAGGACACCGCCCTTTCACGGCGGTAACAGGGGTTCGAATCCCCTAGGGGACGCCATCCTGTTCAGGCACTGTGTGAAAGGCAGGGTCACCGAATTATTGGTAAACGGACTGCAAAGTCGGTTTACCAATAACGCTCTTTAATAATCTGGAACAAGCTGAAAATTTGAAACAATCAGTGCCGTCATGGACGGGACTGGTGAGTCTCTCAAAACGCACACCCGAAGACACCTTCGGGTTGTGAGGTTAAGCGACTAAGCGTACACGGTGGATGCCTAGGCAGTCAGAGGCGATGAAGGGCGTGCTAATCTGCGATAAGCGCCGGTAAGGTGATATGAACCGCAATAACCGGCGATACCCGAATGGGGAAACCCAGTGCAATCCGTTGCACTATCCTGGCCTGAATTCATAGGGTCCGGAGGCGAACCGGGGGAACTGAAACATCTCAGTACCCCGAGGAAAAGAAATCAACCGAGATTCCCCCAGTAGCGGCGAGCGAACGGGGAACAGCCCAGAACCAACATCAGCATCAGCGTCAGGAGAACGGTCTGGAAAGGCCGGCAGTAAAGGGTGATAGCCCCGTATCTGAAGACACTGGTGGTGTGAGTTCGACGAGTAGGGCGGGACACGTGGTATCCTGTCTGAACATGGGGGGACCATCCTCCAAGGCTAAATACTCCTGACTGACCGATAGTGAACCAGTACCGTGAGGGAAAGGCGAAAAGAACCCCGGCGAGGGGAGTGAAATAGAACCTGAAACCGTGTACGTACAAGCAGTGGGAGCCTTGATTTATCAGGGTGACTGCGTACCTTTTGTATAATGGGTCAGCGACTTATATTCTGTAGCAAGGTTAACCGTTTAGGGGAGCCGCAGGGAAACCGAGTCTTAACTGGGCGTTAAGTTGCAGGGTATAGACCCGAAACCCGGTGATCTAGCCATGGGCAGGTTGAAGGTTGGGTAACACTAACTGGAGGACCGAACCGACTAATGTTGAAAAATTAGCGGATGACTTGTGGCTGGGGGTGAAAGGCCAATCAAACCGGGAGATAGCTGGTTCTCCCCGAAAGCTATTTAGGTAGCGCCTCGTGAATTCATCTTCGGGGGTAGAGCACTGTTTCGGCTAGGGGGTCATCCCGACTTACCAACCCGATGCAAACTGCGAATACCGAAGAATGTTATCACGGGAGACACACGGCGGGTGCTAACGTCCGTCGTGAAGAGGGAAACAACCCAGACCGCCAGCTAAGGTCCCCAAGTCATGGTTAAGTGGGAAACGAAGTGGGAAGGCTCAGACAGCCAGGATGTTGGCTTAGAAGCAGCCATCATTTAAAGAAAGCGTAATAGCTCACTGGTCGAGTCGGCCTGCGCGGAAGATGTAACGGGGCTAAACCATGCACCGAAGCTGCGGCAGCAACACTTAGGTGTTGTTGGGTAGGGGAGCGTTCTGTAAGCCTGCGAAGGTGTGCTGTGAGGCATGCTGGAGGTATCAGAAGTGCGAATGCTGACATAAGTAACGATAAAGCGGGTGAAAAACCCGCTCGCCGGAAGACCAAGGGTTCCTGTCCAACGTTAATCGGGGCAGGGTGAGTCGACCCCTAAGGCGAGGCCGAAAGGCGTAGTCGATGGGAAACGGGTTAATATTCCCGTACTCGGTGTTACTGCGAAGGGGGGACGGAGAAGGCTAGACCAGCCGGGCGACGGTTGTCCCGGTTCAAGCGTGTAGGTGGGAAGAATTGGTAAATCCGTTCTTCCGTGAACACTGAGGCGTGATAACGAGGCACTACGGTGCTGAAGTGGTTGATGCCCTGCTTCCAGGAAAAGCCTCTAAGCATCAGGTAACAGTGAATCGTACCCCAAACCGACACAGGTGGTCAGGTAGAGAATACTCAGGCGCTTGAGAGAACTCGGGTGAAGGAACTAGGCAAAATGGTGCCGTAACTTCGGGAGAAGGCACGCTGGCGCCAGGTGACGGGACTTGCTCCCCGAGCCGAGGCCAGTCGCAGATACCAGCTGGCTGCAACTGTTTAATAAAAACACAGCACTGTGCAAACACGAAAGTGGACGTATACGGTGTGACGCCTGCCCGGTGCTGGAAGGTTAATTGATGGGGTTAGCGGCAACGCGAAGCTCTTGATCGAAGCCCCAGTAAACGGCGGCCGTAACTATAACGGTCCTAAGGTAGCGAAATTCCTTGTCGGGTAAGTTCCGACCTGCACGAATGGCGTAATGATGGCCAGGCTGTCTCCACCCGAGACTCAGTGAAATTGAACTCGCTGTGAAGATGCAGTGTACCCGCGGCAAGACGGAAAGACCCCGTGAACCTTTACTATAGCTTGACACTGAACCTTGAACCTTGATGTGTAGGATAGGTGGGAGGCTGTGAAGTGTGGACGCCAGTCTGCACGGAGCCATCCTTGAAATACCACCCTTGAATGTTTGATGTTCTAACGCAGGCCCGTTATCCGGGTCGCGGACAGTGTCTGGTGGGTAGTTTGACTGGGGCGGTCTCCTCCCAAAGCGTAACGGAGGAGCACGAAGGTTAGCTAATCACGGTCGGACATCGTGAGGTTAGTGCAATGGCATAAGCTAGCTTGACTGCGAGAGTGACAGCTCGAGCAGGTACGAAAGTAGGTCATAGTGATCCGGTGGTTCTGAATGGAAGGGCCATCGCTCAACGGATAAAAGGTACTCCGGGGATAACAGGCTGATACCGCCCAAGAGTTCATATCGACGGCGGTGTTTGGCACCTCGATGTCGGCTCATCACATCCTGGGGCTGAAGTAGGTCCCAAGGGTACGGCTGTTCGCCGTTTAAAGTGGTACGCGAGCTGGGTTTAGAACGTCGTGAGACAGTTCGGTCCCTATCTGCCGTGGGCGTTGGAAGATTGAAAGGGGCTGCTCCTAGTACGAGAGGACCGGAGTGGACGCACCACTGGTGTTCGGGTTGTCATGCCAATGGCACTGCCCGGTAGCTAAGTGCGGAAGAGATAACCGCTGAAAGCATCTAAGCGGGAAACTTGCCTTGAGATGAGTCTTCCCTTGTCCCTTGAGGATACTGAAGGAACGTTCAAGACGAGGACGTGGATAGGCTGGGTGTGTAAGCGTAGCGATACGTTGAGCTAACCAGTACTAATGAACCGTGAGGCTTAACCTGACAACACCGAAGGTGTTTTGGTGAGAGAGAGACGCAGTTTCAAATGAAAAACAGCAGCTTGTTCGGGATTGAACACAGAATTTGTCTGGCGGCCATAGCGCGGTGGTCCCACCTGATCCCATGCCGAACTCAGCAGTGAAACGCCGTAGCGCCGATGGTAGTGTGGGGTCTCCCCATGTGAGAGTAGGGCACTGCCAGACATCTATTTATAATTGTTGTCCATATGACAACAATTTTTATTTCAGCATTCGGAATCACATTTATAGTGACCGAAAATAGCTCATGCTGATATGGCTCAGTTGGTAGAGCACACCCTTGGTAAGGGTGAGGTCCCCAGTTCGAATCTGGGTATCAGCACCATAAATAAATAATATGTTCGGCAAGTAAAACAGAATTTGCTTGGCAGCAATAGCGCGGCGGTCCCACCTGACCCCATGCCGAACTCAGTAGTGAAACGCCGTAGCGCCGATGGTAGTGTGGGGTCTCCCCATGTGAGAGTAGGGAACTGCCAAGCTTTAATACCCAGTCAAAAGGCCACTCATTTGAGTGGCCTTTTGCGTTTCTTAGTTTTTTATTATCATATCCAGTAATTACTGATTTATCTTTCAAATGTAGAGTCTGATAGACTACAGATAAATTACTTATCGAGCTTGAAGTAAATGTCTGCCTGTCAATCTATCCAATTAAAAGAGTTCAACACGTTTGGTATTTCAGCCTGTGCTGATCATATTTCTACTGTAACTTCAGTTGCATCACTGTTGTCCGCATGGCAAGAAGCGGAGGAAAAAGAGCATCCCATTTTATTACTTGGTGGGGGGAGTAATGTTCTTTTTACCGAAAATTTTAAAGGTACTGTGATATTGAACCGTATTCTTGGTGTTGATATACAAGAATCGGATACAGCATGGCATATCCATGTTGGCGCTGGTGAAAACTGGCATCAGCTGATCGTTCGCCTTCTCCATCAACAGATCTATGGCTTAGAAAATTTAGCGTTGATTCCAGGAAGTGTAGGGTCAGCACCAATTCAAAATATTGGTGCATATGGAATTGAATTTAAACATGTCTGTGAATATGTCGATCTAATAGAGTTGAAAACTGGCAAACTGATTCATCTTATGGCAAATGAATGCCAATTTGCTTATAGAGATAGTATCTTTAAACATCAATATAAAGATGGTTATGCTATAACAGCAGTTGGTTTGCAGTTGAGTAAGGTTTGGAAGCCAATATTAACTTATGGTGGCTTAACACAGTTCTCAAGTGAAAGCGTAACACCAGAACGCATATTCAATGCTGTTTGTGAAATGCGTCAGAGTAAGTTACCCGATCCTGTTATTATCGGGAATGCTGGCAGTTTTTTTAAAAATCCAATTGTACTTATTGAATTGGCGCAAAAGATCAAATTTGATTATCCAGAGTGTCCCCAATATCACCATAATGAACATAATGTAAAGATAGCGGCAGGTTGGCTGATAGATCAATGTCACTTGAAAGGTTATTGTATTGGTGACGCTGCGATACATATGAAACAGGCACTGGTGTTAATCAATAAAGGTAATGCAACGGGTCAGGATATTACTGCTTTGGCGACTTATGTACGCAAAAAAGTAGCAGAAAAATTTAATATTTTCTTAGAGCCTGAAGTACGTTTCATTGGTAGTGAGGGTGAGATAGATGCAGTGGAATGTATTTCATGAAAGATATTAGTATTCCATTAAAATTAATTAAAGTGTTATCAGATGGCGAAGTTCATTCCGGGCAGCAACTTGGTCAAGAATTAGGAATGAGTCGTGCGGGAATAAATAAGCATATTCAGACCATTCGTGAATGGGGCGTAGAAATTTTAACTATCCCGGGTAAGGGTTATCGTTTCCCAGCATCAATGGATCTGCTGGATAAAGAGCTTATTGCAGGTTACCTGCCAAATGATCGTCTCGAAGTTATACCTGTTATCGATTCTACTAATCAGTATTTGCTGGAGAAATTGTCAGAACTCGATTCAGGTGACGCTTGTGTCGCCGAATATCAGTATGCCGGAAGGGGACGCCGTGGCAGGCAGTGGATTTCTGCTTTTGGTAGAAATTTATATTTATCCATGTATTGGCGCTTGGAGCAAGGGCCTGCCGCAGCAATAGGATTAAGTCTGGTCGTTGGGATCGTCATTGCGGAAGTGCTTAACCGCCAGGGTGCTGAAAGAGTAAAAGTGAAATGGCCGAATGATCTCTATTTGGATGATAAAAAGCTGGCAGGAATATTAGTTGAATTGATAGGAAAAACGGGTGATGCGGCTCAGATTGTTATCGGAATAGGTATGAATATTTCAATGAGTAGTGAACAGCAAAAATTGATTAACCAGCAGTGGACTAATCTACAGCAAGCGGGAATAGTGGTTGAACGCAATAAATTAATTTCTGAAATTATTCTTGAGCTTAAAAAAGCGTTAATTCAATTTGAAAACGAAGGATTATCTCCATTTCTTTTCCGGTGGTCAAAATTAGATAATTTTATGAATCGTTCAGTAAAGCTGGTTATTGGAAATCAGGAAATTTATGGAACGGCCCGTGGAATTGATCAGCAAGGAGCGTTGCTGCTTGATATAAATGGTGTTATTACGCCATATATTGGTGGTGAAATTTCCCTCAGAGGTTGTTGAATGCAAAGCCGGAAATAGTTCCGGCTACTGCTTTATTTTCTCAACCTGACACTTTCAATAGCGTGATTCGCTCCTTTAGTCATAATTAGGCTAGCGCGCTCTCTAGTTGGTAAAATATTTTGTTGTAAGTTTAAGCCATTAATTTCGAGCCAAATATTTGATGCAACTTTTATCGCTGCTTCGGTAGTTAACTTAGAATAATTGTGGAAATAAGAGTCTGGATCAGAAAAAGCCCCTTGCCGGAACTTAAGAAAACGGTTGATATACCACTGTTCGAGCAATTCTTCTGACGCATCGACATAAATAGAAAAATCGACAAAATCAGACACAAACACATGATGTGGTTCATGTGGATAATCCATACCACTTTGCAGCACGTTTAGTCCTTCAAGGATCAAAATATCTGGACGCTCGATGATCAGTTGTTCATTGGGGACAATATCGTAGCTAAGGTGAGAGTATACTGGCGCTGTAACTTTTTCGGTGCCTGATTTTATATCAGCAACGAATTTCACTAGGTTGCGCATATCGTAGGATTCAGGGAAACCCTTTTTTTTCATTAAGCCACGTTCATTCAACACATTATTAGAGTGCAAAAAACCGTCTGTCGTTACTAGTTTAACGCGGCGATGTTCGGGCCAGCGGCTTAACAATGCTTGTAATAAACGCGCGGTTGTGCTCTTTCCAACAGCAACACTACCTGCTATGCCAATGATGTAAGGTATTTTTTGCCCACCAGTCCCTAAAAATTGTTCAAGGACGGCTTGCCGCCGCAAATTGGAACTAATGTAAAAATTGAGTAGACGTGACAATGGAAGATAGATCTGAACCACTTCTTCTATTGAAATCTCTTCATTAATCCCCTTTAAAGCAGCAATCTCTTCTGCTGTGAGTGTCAAAGGCACTGAGTCACGTAATGTTGCCCAATGCTCACGATCAAATTGTAAATATGGAGTCGTCAAAAAAGATTCTTTCTTATTCATAAGCCAACATCTGCCTGTCTATGCAGGTTGGACAGGTTGTTGTGAACACCCGTATCCGACAAAAAATAAATCTCATCATATCGGTTGCGCTACTACAGGCGTAGATTTTTTTATGATTTTAGTGATTTTTTTGATAGGAAATACAAAATTGTAAAAAAATTGAACAATTTTCTTGTTTGTTTTTCTAGCCTATTTCTTACTTTTTTTAAAAAAGAGCCAGTAGTATGAATGATTTTTTAAAAAGATTTGGTGAATCTGTTTCTTGCTGCTTGAGTAGTAATGATTTTTGTTGATTATTTATACCAACATTATTGAAAAAACCAGCAAAAATACCAGTGGTGATCGTTTTGTGAACGAAAGAATAAAAAAAACAATTTTTTTGTTGCATCGTGACCCAACACTACCTAAAATGCGCAGCACTTGATGCCGGCATAGCTCAGTTGGTAGAGCAACTGACTTGTAATCAGTAGGTCCCGAGTTCGACTCTTGGTGCCGGCACCATTAAAAATTTGGAAAGGTGGGGTTCCCGAGCGGCCAAAGGGAGCAGACTGTAAATCTGCCGTCACAGACTTCGAAGGTTCGAATCCTTCCCCCACCACCATTAACCAGTTTTTTTTCTTGAGTGTTCTGCTCTAGTTACTACTTCCAGAGAAGATACTTGAGATACAATAAACAGCTGATTAAAGTCAGGTAGCCGAGTTCACGCGGGCATCGTATAATGGCTATTACCTCAGCCTTCCAAGCTGATGATGCGGGTTCGATTCCCGCTGCCCGCTCCAAGATGTGCTGATATAGCTCAGTTGGTAGAGCACACCCTTGGTAAGGGTGAGGTCGGCAGTTCGAATCTGCCTATCAGCACCACTTCCCCCGTTCTTGCCTCCTGATTTTTCTTCCTGTAAATATCTAACAAGCGACTGCTTGGTTGATGTGGTGAAACCACCGATTCCGTGTTTTAGAGGAACAATCTAATGTCTAAAGAAAAGTTTGAACGTAAAAAACCGCACGTTAACGTTGGTACTATCGGCCACGTTGACCACGGTAAAACTACCCTGACTGCAGCAATCACTACTGTTCTGGCGAAAACTTACGGCGGTAGCGCTCGTGCATTCGATCAGATCGATAATGCACCAGAAGAAAAAGCGCGTGGTATCACCATTTCTACTTCTCACGTAGAATACGATACCCCAACTCGCCACTATGCGCACGTTGACTGCCCAGGCCACGCCGACTATGTTAAAAACATGATCACGGGTGCTGCTCAGATGGATGGCGCAGTTCTGGTTGTTGCTGCAACTGATGGCCCAATGCCACAGACTCGTGAGCACATCCTGCTGGGTCGTCAGGTAGGCGTTCCATACATCATCGTGTTCCTGAACAAATGTGACATGGTTGATGATGAAGAGCTGCTGGAACTGGTTGAAATGGAAGTCCGTGAGCTGCTGTCTCAGTACGATTTCCCAGGCGATGATACGCCAATCATCCGTGGTTCTGCTCTGAAAGCGCTGGAAGGTGAAGCAGAGTGGGAAGCGAAAATCATCGAACTGGCAGATGCACTGGATTCCTACATCCCAGAGCCAGAGCGTGACATTGACAAGCCATTCCTGCTGCCAATCGAAGACGTATTCTCCATCTCTGGCCGTGGTACTGTAGTTACTGGTCGTGTTGAGCGTGGTATCGTTAAAGTGGGTGACGAAGTTTCAATCGTTGGTATCACAGATACGGTGAAAACAACTTGTACTGGCGTTGAAATGTTCCGCAAATTGCTGGACGAAGGCCGTGCTGGTGAGAACGTAGGTGTTCTGCTGCGTGGTACTAAGCGTGACGAAATCCAACGTGGTCAGGTACTGGCTAAACCAGGTTCAATCCAGCCGCACACTCAATTCGAATCAGAAGTTTATATTCTGAGCAAAGATGAAGGTGGCCGTCATACTCCATTCTTCAAAGGTTACCGTCCTCAGTTCTACTTCCGTACAACTGATGTAACCGGAACTATCGAACTGCCAGAAGGCGTTGAGATGGTAATGCCAGGTGACAACATCAACATGATCGTTACCCTGATTGCTCCAATCGCAATGGACGAAGGTCTGCGTTTCGCAATCCGTGAAGGTGGCCGTACTGTAGGTGCTGGTGTTGTTGCTAAAGTGATTGCTTAGCTTTTGATTATTAAAAAATTATGAAAAAAGAGAAGCTATAGCTTCTCTTTCAAATTTTGAACCACCGGAAACGGTGGTTAATGAGATGGTCCCCACCACCCTGTGAGCGGTATGCTGGCAGGGTGTTTCTTTCAGGAGAAGACCATCATGCAAAACGTTACGCTTATTGGTATTGATCTCGGCAAACATTCTTTCCACGTTCACTGTCAGGACAAATCAGGAAAGGCCCTGCTGCGTAAAAAATTTACCCGCGCCAGACTGATGGAGTTTTTAGCGGGATCGCCATCAGCGACTGTTGTAATGGAAGCCTGCGCCGGTGCTCACTTTATGGCTCGCCGGATCGCTGCTTTTGGTCACGAAGCGAAGCTGATTTCTCCACAATTTGTTCGTCCTTTTGTAAAGAGCAACAAGAACGATTTTGTGGATGCTGAAGCCATATGCGAAGCTGCATCTCGTCCCTCCATGCGATTTGTGCAACCACGAACAGAGGCGCAACAAGCTATGCGCGCCCTGCATCGGGTCAGAGAATCACTGGTCAGAGACAGGGTTAAAACCACTAATCAGATGCACGCTTTTTTACTGGAATTTGGCATCAGTATGCCGATCGGAACCGCCGTGATAAAAAGACTTTCAACCGTCTTGGCAGAGAACGAACTTCCTCCCTATCTGGCACAGTTGCTGATGCGCTTACATGCCCATTATCTTTATCTTGTCGAACAGCTCACCGAGCTTGAGACGGCACTGGAGCAGGAGCTGAGACGTGATGAAACAGGACAGCGTCTTCAGACAATACCGGGCGTGGGTCCGATAACTGCCAGCGTCTTATCATCGCAGCTGGGCGATGGTAAGCAGTATGGCTGTAGCCGGGATTTTGCTGCTTCAACCGGTCTGGTACCACGCCAGTACAGCACGGGTGGCAAAAATACGCTTTTAGGGATAAGTAAACGCGGAGACAAAAATCTGCGACGGTTACTTGTCCAGTGCGCCAGAGTCTTTATCCAGAGAATCGATTATCAGTCAGGAAGGCTGGCTGAATGGGTAAAGGCTCAGCTTGAGCGAAAACACTCAAATGTTGTGGCCTGTGCGCTGGCCAACAAATTAGCCCGGATAGCCTGGGCAATCACAACACGGCAAACTGTGTTCGAAAGGTAACGACGACGCCAGTCTGACTGGCAGGTTAATCGTTAATTAAAGCAGTTCCCAATCTGGTTTTGCGAAGACTGATTATTGATGACATGAACGGCTTATCGACCTGATGGAATCCTGACATAAAAAATGGCTCTCTGAAGCCGTGCGGTTTTTTAGGCTTATCAGGTGCGGAACTCATCGAGGCGCGGGCATCCCTGCCCATAGTGACGCCGGATAGATTTAAGCAAGCCAACATCAATCAAAAATCAGTGTTGCAAAAAAGGTGGGGACCATAGATTTTTTATCTATAAACAAAATAAAAACAATAATTGAAATGAGAGTTATTTCTATTTACTATTTGGCAGTATCTATTATTTTATAAATATGACTATGCTCCATACCCAAGTTGTAATTGATGGCAAGCGAACAAATCTCTAAGAGCATAGATAGCGATATGACTGAGGTGAGTGAGAGTGACCAACAAGGTAGTAACTTGAAAGATGAAAGGTAGAGTCATATCTATTGTGCCTAGCCTAAATAGTTAGAAGAGTGCTTCCATGTATATCTGTCTCTGTAATGCTATAAGCGATAAAACGATACGCAATATTGTTTGCCAGCAACATGTTCGTTCTATCAGAGAGCTGAGGGACTTTGTGCCTGTAGGGAGCAATTGTGGAAAATGTATACGTCAAGCACGTGAAATAATGAATGAGGAGATTGCCCAACTGTCTCCCATAAATAATTTCGCTTAAAATAAACACAATTATCTTGCAATTACTCTGCTGAACTAGTACTACACTATAGGTACTGGAAGTGGAGGAGCTAGCTATGAAAGGTGATAAAAAGATAATTGCACATCTTAATAAACTTCTTGGCAATGAACTTGTTGCCATCAACCAGTATTTTTTACATGCCCGAATGTTTAAAAACTGGGGGTTAATGCGTCTAAATGAAGTTGAATATCGTGAATCTATTGAGGAGATGAAACACGCTGATAAGTATATTGAGCGTATCTTGTTTCTGGAAGGTTTGCCAAATCTACAGGATTTGGGCAAACTCAATATCGGTGAGGATATAGAAGAAATGCTGCAATCCGATCTAGCACTAGAGATACGCGGTGCCAAGGATCTGAGAGAGGCAATTGCATATGCCGATTCAGCTTATGATTATGTAAGCAGAGACTTGATGATTGAGGTTCTTTCTGACGAAGAGAATCACATAGACTGGTTGGAAACCCAACTGGACTTGATCAATCGAGTGGGAATACAAAATTATATCCAATCTCAACTTGTTGAAGAATAACGAAATAATATTAACGCCCTATAAATTTGCATAGGGCGTTTTCCCCTCCTTGCCTATCTTTTGAATAGCTTTCACCCTTATCTTGCATTGTCAGCAAATTCACGTATAATAAGCGAGCTTACCTACGCAGTAGAGTAGGACTGATTTATCATCAGTAATGAGCGGTAATTTACCGCCATGTTAAAATACTCCCGATATGGGGGTTATACATTGAACGATTACACTCCCCCATCAATCGAAATGGGTGTGAGTAGTAATTATTTACGTTTATAAAATAGTTGGAGCTCTGGTCTCATGCAGAACCAAAGAATCCGTATCCGCCTGAAAGCATTTGATCACCGTTTAATCGATCAATCAACTGCGGAAATCGTAGAGACCGCTAAGCGCACTGGTGCGCAAGTTCGCGGTCCGATCCCGCTGCCGACTCGTAAGGAGCGTTTTACCGTTCTGATTTCTCCGCATGTTAACAAAGATGCGCGTGATCAGTACGAGATTCGCACTCACAAACGTCTGGTTGACATCGTTGAGCCAACCGAGAAAACCGTTGATGCTCTGATGCGTCTGGATCTGGCTGCTGGTGTAGACGTGCAGATCAGCCTGGGTTAATCAGGTCATTGAACGATTGAGAGGTTGAAACAATGATTGGTTTAGTCGGTAAAAAAGTGGGCATGACTCGCATCTTCACTGAAGATGGCGTTTCTATCCCTGTAAGTGTTATCGAAATCGAAGAGAACCGCATAACTCAGGTTAAAGACCAAGAGAGTGACGGTTATCGCGCAATTCAGGTAACGACTGGTAGCAAAAAAGCTAACCGCGTTAATAAACCTGAAGCAGGTCATTTCGCTAAAGCTGGCGTTGAAGCTGGCCGTACTCTGCGTGAGTTCCGTCTGTCATTAGACGACGAAGAGTACACAGTGGGTCAAAGCATTAGCGTTGAAATTTTCGCTAACGTTAAAAAAGTCGACGTTACTGGTACATCTAAAGGTAAAGGTTTCGCGGGTACTGTTAAACGCTGGAACTTCCGTACTCAAGATGCTACCCATGGCAACTCCTTGTCTCATCGTGTTCCGGGTTCTATCGGTCAGAACCAGACCCCGGGCAAGGTATTCAAAGGTAAGAAAATGGCAGGCCAAATGGGTAATGAACGTGTAACTGTTCAGAGCCTAGATGTAGTACGTGTTGACGCTGAGCGTAACCTGCTGCTGGTCAAAGGTGCTGTTCCAGGTGCAACTGGCAGTGACCTGATCGTAAAACCGGCTGTTAAGGCGTAACGTCGAGGAGATAGGAATGGAATTGGTAATGAAAGACGCGCAAAGCGCGCTGACTGTTTCCGAAACTACCTTCGGGCGTGACTTCAATGAAGCGCTTGTGCATCAAGTAGTTGTTGCGTACGCAGCTGGTGCTCGTCAAGGTACTCGTGCTCAGAAAACTCGTGCTGAAGTTTCTGGTTCAGGTAAAAAACCATGGCGTCAGAAAGGTACTGGTCGTGCACGTGCAGGTTCTATTAAGAGTCCAATCTGGCGCTCTGGTGGTGTAACTTTTGCAGCGAAGCCACAGGACCACAGTCAAAAAGTTAATAAAAAGATGTACCGCGGTGCTCTAAAAAGCATCTTATCTGAACTGGTACGTCAAGAACGTCTGATCGTTGTCGAGAAGTTCTCTGTTGAAGCACCTAAAACTAAGCTGCTGGTACAGAAACTGAAAGAAATGGCTCTGCAAGACGTGCTGATTGTCACTGGCGAAGTTGATGAGAACCTGTTCTTAGCAGCTCGTAACCTGTATAAGGTTGACGTTCGTGATGCAGCAGGTATCGACCCAGTAAGCCTGATCGCCTTCGACAAAGTGGTTATGACTGCTGATGCTGTAAAGCAGGTTGAGGAGATGCTGGCATGATCCGTGAAGAACGTCTGCTGAAAATACTGTGCGCGCCGCACGTATCTGAAAAAGCTTCTACAGCGATGGAAAAAAGCAACACCATCGTTCTCAAAGTTGCGAAAGACGCGACTAAAGCAGAGATCAAAGCTGCCGTACAGAAACTCTTCGAAGTTGAAGTTGAAGGTGTAAACACTTTGCTAGTTAAAGGTAAAGTTAAACGCCACGGTCAGCGTATTGGTCGTCGTAGCGACTGGAAAAAAGCTTACGTCACCCTGAAAGAAGGCCAGAACTTGGACTTCGGCGGCGGCGCTGAGTAAGTCGGAGGAGTAAAGAACAATGGCAATTGTTAAATGTAAACCTACGTCTCCGGGCCGTCGCCACGTTGTTAAAGTGGTTAACCCTGAGCTGCATAAGGGCAAACCTTATGCTCCGTTGTTGGAAAAAAACAACAAAACTGGTGGTCGTAACAACAATGGTCGTATTACCACTCGTCACATTGGTGGTGGCCATAAACAGCATTATCGTCTGGTTGACTTTAAACGCAACAAAGATGGTATCCCTGCTGTTGTTGAACGTCTGGAATATGATCCAAACCGTTCAGCGAACATCGCACTAGTTCTGTATAGAGACGGTGAGCGTCGTTACATCCTTGCACCTAAGGGTCTGAAAGCAGGTGATCAAATCCAGTCTGGTGCTGATTCAGCAATCAAGGCCGGTAATGCTCTGCCAATGCGCAATATCCCGGTTGGTTCTACTGTTCACAACATAGAAATGAAACCAGGTAAAGGTGGTCAGCTGGCTCGTTCAGCAGGTACTTACGCTCAGATCGTTGCACGTGACGGTTCCTATGTAACCTTGCGTCTGCGTTCTGGTGAAATGCGTAAAGTGCTGTCTGACTGTCGCGCTACTTTAGGTGAAGTTGGTAACGCAGAGCACATGTTACGCGTTCTGGGTAAAGCTGGTGCAAGCCGCTGGCGTGGTATCCGTCCTACCGTTCGTGGTACGGCGATGAACCCAGTAGACCATCCACATGGTGGTGGTGAAGGTCGTAACTTTGGTAAACACCCTGTAACTCCATGGGGCATCCAGACCAAAGGTAAGAAGACCCGTAGTAACAAACGTACTGATCAATACATCGTACGCCGCCGTTCTAAATAATAATTAGAGGATAAACCATGCCACGTTCTCTCAAGAAAGGTCCATTTATTGACCTGCACTTGCTGAAGAAGGTAGAGAAAGCGGTGGAAAGCGGAGACAAAAAGCCTATTAAGACTTGGTCCCGTCGTTCAACGATCTTTCCTAACATGATCGGTTTGACCATCGCTGTCCATAATGGTCGTCAGCACGTTCCAGTTTTTGTTTCCGACGAAATGGTTGGTCACAAACTGGGTGAATTCGCGCCGACCCGTACTTATCGCGGCCATGCGGCCGATAAAAAGGCTAAAAAGCGCTAAGGTAGGAGGAAGAGATGGAAACTATCGCTAAACATCGCCACGCTCGTTCTTCTGCTCAGAAGGTTCGCCTCGTGGCTGACCTGATCCGCGGTAAGAAAGTGTCGCAAGCTCTGGAAACTCTGCTCTATACCAACAAGAAAGCTGCTGGTTTAGTGAAGAAAGTACTTGAGTCTGCTATTGCTAACGCAGAACACAACGATGGCGCTGACATCGATGATCTGAAAGTCACGAAAATTTTCGTAGACGAAGGCCCAACCATGAAGCGTATTATGCCTCGTGCCAAAGGCCGTGCAGATCGTATCCTAAAGCGCACCAGCCACATTACTGTGGTTGTGTCCGATCGCTGAGACTCTGGAGACTAGCAATGGGTCAGAAAGTACATCCTAATGGTATTCGTCTGGGGATTGTCAAACCTTGGAACTCTACCTGGTATGCGAATACCAAAGAATTCGCTGACAACCTGGACAGCGATTTTAAAGTGCGCCAGTACTTGAACAAAGAACTGGTTAAGGCATCTATTTCACGTATCGTTATCGAACGTCCTGCAAAAAGCATCCGTGTGACAATTCACACTGCCCGCCCAGGTATCGTTATCGGTAAGAAAGGTGAAGACGTTGAAAAACTGCGTAAGACTGTAGCGGAGATCGCTGGTGTTCCTGCGCAGATTAATATTGCCGAAGTGCGCAAGCCTGAATTGGACGCAAAATTAGTTGCGGACAGCATTAGTTCACAATTGGAACGTCGTGTAATGTTCCGTCGTGCGATGAAACGTGCTGTACAAAATGCTATGCGTCTGGGCGCTAAAGGCATCAAAGTGGAAGTCAGTGGTCGTTTAGGCGGTGCTGAGATTGCGCGTACTGAATGGTACCGTGAAGGTCGTGTACCTCTGCACACTCTGCGTGCAGACATCGATTATAACACTTCAGAAGCGCACACCACTTATGGTGTAATCGGCGTTAAGGTATGGATCTTCAAAGGTGAGATCCTGGGTGGTATGGCTGCAGTTGAACAGGCGGAAAAACCGGCTGCTCAACCTAAAAAGCAGCAGCGTAAAGGCCGCAAGTAAGGAGAGTCGCTGATGTTACAACCAAAGCGTACGAAATTCCGTAAGGTGCATAAAGGCCGCAACCGTGGTCTGGCTGCAGGTGCGGATGTTAGCTTCGGCACTTTCGGTCTGAAAGCTGTGGGTCGTGGTCGTCTGACTGCTCGTCAGATTGAAGCGGCACGTCGTGCTATGACCCGTGCAATTAAGCGTCAAGGTAAAATCTGGATCCGTGTATTCCCAGACAAACCTATCACCGAAAAGCCACTCGAAGTGCGTATGGGTAAAGGTAAAGGTAACGTAGAGTATTGGGTTGCCTTGATCCAGCCCGGTAAAGTCCTGTATGAAATGGACGGTGTGCCTGAAGAGCTGGCTCGTGAAGCATTCAAGCTGGCAGCAGCGAAACTGCCTATCAAAACCACCTTTGTAACTAAGACGGTGATGTAATGAAAGCACAAGAGCTGCGCGATAAAAGCGTTGAAGAGCTGAACACTGAGCTGCTGAACCTGTTACGTGAGCAATTTAATCTCCGTATGCAGGCGGCAAGTGGCCAGCTGCAACAGTCTCACCTGTTGAAACAAGTGCGTCGTAATATTGCACGCGTTAAGACTTTACTGACTGAGAAGGCGGGTGCGTAATGACCGATAAAATCCGTACTCTGCAAGGTCGTGTTATTAGCGATAAAATGGAAAAGTCCATTGTTGTTGCTATTGAACGTGTGGTGAAACACCCTCTGTATGGTAAATTCATCAAACGTACGACTAAACTGCACGTACATGACGAGAGCAATGAATGTGGAATTGGCGATGTGGTGGAAATCCGCGAAACCCGTCCACTGTCTAAGACTAAATCTTGGACTTTAGTTCGCGTCGTTGAGAAAGCGGTTTTATAATAAGCTGCTATCTCACACAAAATAAACGGCTCAAAAAGTAACGGGCCGTTTATTTTTCTGTCCATAGCGTGGATGTGGTGTTATAATGCCGCGCCCTCGTAATATGGGATATTGAATACGGCCTCTTTGTATCTGAAGTGGGCTCAGTAGTAGTTGACATTTAGCGGAGCACTAAAATGATCCAAGAACAGACTATGCTGAACGTGGCCGACAACTCCGGTGCACGTCGCGTAATGTGTATCAAGGTTCTAGGTGGCTCGCACCGTCGCTACGCAAACGTCGGTGATGTTATCAAGATTACCATCAAGGAAGCAATTCCTCGTGGTAAAGTCAAAAAAGGTGATGTCCTGAAAGCGGTAGTGGTGCGCACCAAGAAGGGTGTTCGTCGCCCGGACGGTTCTGTCATTCGCTTTGATAGCAATGCTTGTGTATTGTTGAACAACAATAGTGAGCAAGTTATCGGTACGCGTATTTTTGGGCCGGTAACTCGTGAACTTCGTAATGAAAAGTTCATGAAAATTATCTCCCTGGCACCTGAAGTACTGTAAGGAGCGAAACTATGGCAGCGAAAATCCGTCGTGATGACGAAATTATCGTGCTGACTGGCAAAGATAAAGGTAAGCGCGGTAAAGTAAAACAGGTTCTTTCTTCTGGTAAAATTATCGTTGAAGGTATCAATCTGGTTAAGAAACATCAGAAGCCGGTTCCGGCACTGAATCAACCAGGTGGCATCGTTGAAAAAGAAGCAGCTATTAATGTTTCTAACGTTGCAATCTTTAATGCAGCAACCAGCAAGGCTGACCGTGTAGGTTTTAGGTTTGAAGACGGCAAAAAAGTTCGTTTCTTCAAATCTAATAACGAAACTATCAAGTAATTTGGAGTATACGATGGCGAAACTGCATGATTACTACAAAGACGAGGTAGTCCAGAAACTGATGAGTCAGTTCGGTTACCATTCTGTCATGCAAGTCCCTCGGGTCGAGAAGATCACCCTGAACATGGGTGTTGGTGAAGCTATCGCTGACAAAAAACTGCTGGACAATGCAGCAGCTGACTTGACAGCAATCTCTGGTCAGAAACCATTGATCACCAAAGCACGCAAATCAGTTGCAGGCTTCAAAATCCGTCAGGGCTATCCAATCGGCTGTAAAGTAACCCTGCGTGGCGAACGTATGTGGGAGTTCTTTGAGCGCCTGATTTCTATTGCTGTACCACGTATTCGTGACTTCCGTGGTTTATCCGCTAAATCATTTGATGGTCGTGGTAACTACAGCATGGGTGTGCGTGAGCAAATCATCTTCCCTGAAATCGATTATGATAAAGTGGATCGTGTACGTGGTTTAGATATTACTATCACCACTACTGCGAAATCTGATGATGAAGGCCGGGCACTGTTGGCTGCGTTTAACTTCCCGTTCCGCAAGTAAGGCAGGGTATTCATGGCTAAGCAATCAATGAAAGCGCGTGATGTAAAACGTGCGAAATTAGCTGAGAAATTCTTCGCAAAACGCGTTGAACTGAAAGCGATCATCTCTGATGTAAACGCATCTGACGAAGACCGTTGGAATGCTGTTCTCAAGCTGCAAACACTGCCACGTGATTCCAGCCCTTGTCGTCAGCGTAACCGCTGCCGTCAGACTGGGCGTCCGCATGCATTTTTGCGGAAGTTTGGGTTGAGCCGTATTAAAGTCCGTGAAGCCGCTATGCGCGGTGAAATCCCGGGCCTTAAAAAGGCTAGCTGGTAATTGTCACCAATTGAATCACGGGAGTAAAGACAGATGAGCATGCAAGATCCGATCGCGGATATGCTGACCCGTATCCGTAACGGTCAGGCCGCGAATAAAGTTGCGGTCACCATGCCTTCCTCCAAGCTGAAAGTGGCAATTGCCAACGTGCTGAAGGAAGAAGGTTACATTGAAGATTTTAAAATCGAAGGCGACACTAAGCCAGAACTGGAAGTCACTCTGAAATACTTCCAAGGTAAGGCTGTTGTAGAAAGCATTCAGCGTGTAAGCCGCCCAAGTCTGCGCATCTATAAGAAAAAAGATGAGCTGCCAAAAGTTATGGCTGGTTTGGGTATCGCTGTTATTTCTACCTCTAAAGGTGTAATGACTGATCGTGCAGCTCGCCAAGCTGGTCTGGGTGGCGAGATTCTCTGCTACGTAGCTTAATTCGGGAGGAAAGAATGTCTCGTGTTGCAAAAGCACCCGTCGTCATTCCTGCCGGCGTAGAGGTTAAACTCAACGGTCAGGTTATTTCGATTAAGGGTAAAAACGGCGAACTAAGTCGTAAAATCCACAATGCAGTTGAAGTTAAACATGCGGATGGCCAACTGACTTTCGCTCCACGCGAAGGTTTTGCTGATGCTTGGGCACAGGCAGGTACAACTCGTTCTCTGCTGAATGCAATGGTTATCGGTGTTAACGAAGGCTTCACCAAGAAGCTTCAGCTGGTGGGTGTAGGTTACCGTGCGGCAGTTAAAGGCAACGCTGTTAGTTTGTCTTTAGGCTTCTCGCATCCGGTTGAGCATCAACTGCCAGCAGGCATAACTGCGGAATGCCCGTCACAAACTGAAATCGTACTGAAAGGTGCTGATAAGCAGGTGATTGGTCAGGTTGCGGCAGATCTGCGTGCCTATCGTCGTCCTGAGCCATATAAAGGCAAGGGTGTTCGTTACGCCGATGAAGTCGTGCGTACCAAAGAGGCTAAGAAGAAGTAAGGTAACACTATGGATAAGAAAGCAGCTCGTATCCGTCGTGCGACCCGCGCACGCCGCAAGCTCCAGGAACTGGGTGCAACTCGCCTGGTGGTACACCGTACCCCTCGCCATATTTATGCGCAGGTTATCGCACCAAATGGTTCTGAAACTCTGGTGGCCGCTTCTACTACAGAAAAAGCTATTAGTGAACAACTGAAATTTACTGGAAACAAAGAAGCCGCAGCAGTAGTTGGTAAAATTGTTGCTGAACGTGCTCTGGAAAAAGGTATCAAAAATGTATCCTTTGACCGTTCTGGTTTCCAATATCATGGTAGAGTCCAGGCACTGGCAGATGCTGCCCGTGAAGCTGGCCTTCAGTTCTAAGGTAGAGGTGTAAGATGGCTCACATCGAAAAACAAGCTGGCGAACTGCAGGAAAAGCTGATCGCGGTAAACCGCGTATCTAAAACCGTCAAAGGTGGCCGTATTTTCAGCTTTACAGCACTGACTGTAGTTGGTGATGGTAACGGTCGCGTTGGTTTTGGCTACGGCAAAGCACGCGAAGTTCCGGCAGCGATCCAGAAAGCGATGGAAAAAGCACGTCGCAATATGAAAAACGTCGCACTTAACAGCGGCACCCTGCACCACCCAGTGAAAGGTGGACACACCGGTTCTCGCGTGTTCATGCAGCCTGCTCACGAAGGTACAGGTATCATCGCCGGTGGCGCGATGCGTGCTGTTCTGGAAGTGGCTGGAGTTCGTAACGTACTGGCTAAAACCTACGGTTCCACTAACCCGATCAACGTGGTTCGTGCAACTCTGGACGCTTTAGACAGCATGAAGTCTCCAGAAATGGTCGCAGCTAAGCGTGGCAAATCCGTCGAAGAAATTCAGGGGTAATGACCATGGCTAAGACTATTAAAATTACTCAGGTTCGCAGCTCAATTGGTCGTTTGCCTAAGCATAAGGCAACTCTGACTGGTTTAGGTCTGCGTCGCATTGGTCATACTGTTGAACGCGAAGATACACCAGCGGTTCGTGGTATGGTCAACTTGGTTTCCTATATGGTTAAAGTTGAGGAGTAACAGATGCGCTTAAATACTCTGTCTCCGGCTGAAGGTGCTAAGCACGCATCTAAACGTGTAGGTCGTGGTATCGGTTCTGGCCTAGGTAAAACCGGCGGTCGTGGACACAAAGGTCAGAAATCTCGTTCTGGCGGTGGTGTTCGTCGTGGTTTTGAAGGCGGCCAAATGCCTTTATACCGTCGCCTGCCAAAATTTGGTTTTACTTCACGTAAGGCAATGATCACTGCAGAAATTCGTCTGTCTGATTTTGCCCATGTTGAAGGCGATGTTATCGATCTGAATGCACTGAAAGCTGCTAACATTGTTGGCCCTCAAATTGAATTCGCAAAAGTTATGCTTTCTGGCGAAGTCAATCGCGCAGTAACTGTGCGTGGCTTACGTGTTACGAAAGGCGCCCGTGCTGCAATTGAAGCTGCTGGCGGTAAAATTGAGGAATAAGTAACAGATGGCTAAACAACCAGGATTAGATTTTCAAAGTGCTAAAGGCGGATTAAGCGAGTTAAAACGCAGACTTTTGTTTGTTATTGGAGCTCTGATTGTTTTCCGTATTGGCTCTTTTATTCCAATCCCTGGTATTGATGCCACTGTGCTTGCCAAATTGCTCGAACAGCAACGAGGCACCATCATTGAAATGTTTAACATGTTCTCTGGTGGTGCTTTAAGCCGTGCTTCTATCTTCGCACTGGGTATAATGCCGTATATTTCTGCATCTATCATTATCCAGTTGCTAACTGTGGTTAATCCCCGTTTAGCAGAGATTAAGAAGGAAGGGGAAGCTGGTCGTCGTAAGATCAGTCAATACACCCGTTATGGTACGTTAGTGCTGGCAATATTCCAGTCAATCGGTATTGCTACTGGGTTGCCGAATATGCCTGGAATGCAAGGTTTAGTTATTAACCCTGGCTTTGCGTTCTATTTCACGGCTGTTGTAAGTTTGGTCACGGGAACCATGTTCCTGATGTGGCTGGGTGAGCAGATTACTGAACGAGGTATCGGTAACGGTATTTCAATCATAATCTTTGCTGGTATCGTTGCGGGTTTACCGCCTGCAATTGGTCACACCATCGAGCAAGCTCGGCAAGGCGATCTGCACTTCCTCCTGTTGCTGTTGGTTGCAGTATTAGTGTTTGCCGTAACTTTCTTCGTTGTTTTCATGGAGCGTGGTCAACGCCGTATCGTTGTTAACTATGCTAAGCGTCAACAAGGTCGAAGAGTTTATGCGGCACAAAGTACACATTTACCGTTGAAAGTGAATATGGCTGGGGTTATCCCTGCAATTTTTGCTTCTAGTATTATTTTGTTCCCTGGTACCATAGCCTCTTGGTTTGGTGGTGGAACAGGCTGGAATTGGCTGACAACTATTTCTATGTATTTGCAGCCAGGTCAACCGCTTTATGTGTTATTGTACGCATCTGCAATCATCTTCTTCTGTTTCTTCTACACGGCTTTGGTGTTTAATCCAAGAGAAACAGCAGATAACCTGAAGAAGTCCGGTGCATTTGTACCAGGAATTCGTCCGGGAGAGCAAACGGCTAAGTATATCGATAAGGTAATGACTCGCCTGACCTTAGTTGGTGCGTTATACATTACCTTTATCTGCTTAATCCCGGAGTTCATGCGTGACGCAATGAAAGTTCCATTTTATTTTGGTGGTACTTCCTTACTGATTGTAGTTGTCGTCATCATGGACTTTATGGCTCAAGTGCAAACTCTGATGATGTCGAGTCAATATGAGTCTGCATTGAAGAAGGCAAACCTAAAAGGGTATAACCGTTAATCGGTTTGCTTGAGAAGTTACGGAGAGTAAAAATGAAAGTTCGTGCTTCCGTCAAGAAATTATGCCGCAACTGCAAAATAGTTAAACGTAACGGTATCGTACGTGTAATCTGCAGTGCAGAGCCTAAGCATAAACAACGCCAAGGCTAATTTAATCGCATATTTTTCTTGCAAAGTTGGGTTGAGCTGGCTAAATTAGCCAGCCAATCTTTTTTATCTGACAGCAACATTATTTGAGTATCCTGAAAACGGGCTTTTCAGAATGATGTTGCAGTGAATAAATATTGTAGGAGTGCATAGTGGCCCGTATAGCAGGCATTAACATTCCTGATCAGAAACATACCGTAATCGCGTTAACCTCGATTTACGGCATCGGTAAAACCCGCTCACAGCAAATCTGTGAAGCAGCGTGTATTGCTGAAAATGTTAAGATCAGTGAGCTGTCTGAAGAGCAAATTGACAAGCTGCGTGACGAAGTTGCCAAATACGTTGTAGAAGGTGATCTGCGTCGTGAAGTGACCCTGAGTATCAAACGTCTGATGGACCTTGGTTGCTATCGTGGTTTGCGTCATCGTCGTGGTCTGCCAGTTCGCGGTCAGCGTACTAAGACCAATGCACGTACCCGTAAGGGTCCGCGTAAGCCGATCAAGAAATAATCGGGGTATTGAATAATGGCAAAAGCACCTATTCGTGCACGTAAGCGTGTAAGAAAACAAGTCTCTGACGGTGTGGCTCATATCCATGCTTCTTTCAACAACACAATCGTTACTATTACTGATCGTCAGGGTAATGCTTTGGGTTGGGCAACTGCAGGTGGTTCCGGTTTCCGTGGTTCTCGTAAATCTACTCCGTTTGCGGCTCAGGTTGCAGCAGAGCGCTGTGCTGAAGCAGTAAAAGAATACGGAATTAAGAACCTGGAAGTTATGGTTAAAGGACCTGGTCCTGGCCGTGAGTCAACTATTCGCGCATTAAACGCGGCTGGTTTCCGCATCACTAATATTACTGATGTGACTCCGATTCCTCATAACGGTTGTCGCCCACCGAAAAAACGTCGCGTTTAAGTTTAATAAGACGTCTTCGTTTTTAGGATTGTTGGAGAAAGAAAATGGCAAGATATTTGGGTCCTAAGCTCAAGCTGAGCCGTCGCGAGGGTACAGACCTTTTCCTGAAGTCTGGCGTTCGCGCGATTGACACCAAGTGTAAATTAGAACAGGCACCAGGCCAGCACGGCGCACGTAAACCGCGTCTGTCTGACTATGGTGTGCAGTTACGTGAAAAACAAAAAGTTCGTCGTACTTACGGCGTTCTGGAACGTCAATTCCGTAACTACTATAAAGAAGCGACTCGTCTGAAAGGCAACACAGGTGAAAACCTGTTGACTCTGCTGGAAGGTCGCTTAGATAACGTCGTTTATCGTATGGGCTTCGGCGCGACTCGTGCTGAATCACGTCAGATGGTGAGCCATAAGGCTATCATGGTAAATGGTTGCGTTGTCAATATCGCTTCTTATCAGGTATCCCCGAATGACGTAGTCAGCGTTCGTGAAAAAGCGAAGAAGCAGGCTCGTATTAAGGCAGCTTTAGAGCTGGCTGAGCAGCGTGAGAAACCAACTTGGTTGGAAGTTGATGCTGCGAAGATGGAAGGTGTGTTCAAACGTATTCCTGAACGTACTGATCTATCCGCTGACATTAACGAACACCTGATCGTCGAGCTTTACTCTAAGTAAAGCTTAGCACCAAAGAGAGGACACAATGCAGGGTTCTGTGACAGAGTTTCTAAAACCGCGCCTGGTAGATATCGAGCAAGTCAGTTCGACGCACGCCAAGGTGACCCTTGAGCCATTAGAGCGTGGCTTTGGCCATACTCTTGGCAACGCACTGCGCCGTATTCTGCTTTCGTCTATGCCGGGTTGTGCGGTGACTGAGGTTGAGATTGATGGTGTACTGCATGAGTACAGCACCAAAGAAGGCGTACAGGAAGATATCCTGGAGATTCTCCTCAATCTGAAAGGGCTAGCGGTGAAAGTTCAGGGTAAAGATGAAGTTATCCTTACCTTGAATAAATCTGGCATTGGCCCTGTGACTGCAGCCGACATCATCCATGATGGTGATGTTGAAATCGTCAAGCCGCAGCACGTAATCTGCCATCTGACTGACGGAAGTGCTTCCATTAGCATGCGTATTAAAGTTCAGCGCGGTCGTGGTTATGTGCCGGCTTCTGCCCGAATTCATTCGGAAGAAGATGAGCGCCCTATCGGTCGTTTGTTAGTAGATGCTTGCTATAGCCCAGTAGAGCGTATTGCCTACAATGTTGAAGCAGCTCGTGTAGAACAGCGTACTGACTTGGATAAGCTGGTTATCGAAATGGAGACTAACGGCACAATCGATCCTGAAGAGGCGATTCGCCGTGCAGCTACCATTCTGGCCGAACAACTGGAAGCTTTTGTTGATTTACGTGATGTACGTCAACCAGAAGTTAAAGAAGAGAAGCCAGAGTTTGATCCGATCCTGCTGCGCCCTGTTGACGATCTGGAATTGACTGTCCGCTCTGCTAACTGCCTTAAGGCAGAAGCTATCCACTACATCGGTGATCTGGTACAGCGTACCGAGGTTGAGTTACTTAAGACACCTAATCTGGGTAAAAAATCTCTTACTGAGATTAAAGACGTACTGGCTTCGCGTGGACTTTCTCTGGGCATGCGTCTGGAAAACTGGCCACCAGCAAGTATTGCTGATGAATAACTTGATCACAGGTTAAGGTTTTACTGAGAAGGATAAGGTCATGCGCCATCGTAAGAGTGGTCGTCAATTGAACCGCAACAGCAGCCATCGCCAAGCTATGTTCCGCAACATGGCAGGTTCTTTGGTTCGTCATGAGATCATCAAGACGACTCTGCCTAAAGCGAAAGAACTGCGTCGCGTCGTTGAGCCGCTGATTACTCTTGCCAAGACCGACAGCGTAGCTAATCGTCGTCTGGCATTCGCCCGTACTCGTGATAACGAAATCGTGGCAAAACTGTTTAATGAACTGGGTCCGCGTTTTGCGAGCCGTGCAGGTGGTTACACTCGTATCCTGAAGTGTGGCTTCCGTGCTGGTGACAATGCTCCGATGGCATACATCGAGCTTGTTGACCGCACCGTTGAGTCTCAGACAGAAGCAGCATCTGCAGAGTAATCTGTAGAAGCATAAAAAACCGGGATAACACCCGGTTTTTTATTGCTCTTTATTTTTCCTTCCAATAATTATCTATCTTGTTTTCTACAAGTTAATCTGCAAATTTCACCTGTGCTGGTGCTCTCTTAACCTATTCTGATAGTATTGAACTTATTTCCTATTTGTTAGGTGATTCACTATGTATCGCATTGGTCAGTTGGCTAAATTAGCGAGTGTCACGCCTGATACTATTCGTTTTTATGAAAAACAAGGTTTGATGGCTCATGAGGAAAGAACAGAAGGCGGTTATAGACTTTATACCGAACAGGATTTACAACGATTACGTTTTATTCGTTATGCAAAACAATCGGGTTTTACACTGGAAGCGATTGTAGAGTTACTGTCTATTCGTGTTGATCCTGAGCATCATACATGTCAAGAATCGAAACAAATTGTTGATTCTAGATTACAGGAGGTCGAAGATAAATTATTGGAAATGCAAAAAATGCGCAATTCTTTAAAAATGTTGAGTGATGCATGTTGTGGTAGTGCGCATACCAGCACATATTGTTCCATATTGGAAATTTTGGAAGAAGGAGCAACTAATAAATAATTTTTCTTTATTATTTCGGGTGCTGAGAGTATGATTGCTCAATCATTAACCAATTGAATGTCATTAGAGGACATTATGACGACATACCGCCATAAAAAAGGCGTCATCAAAGATAATGCTATAGAGGCACTGTTGCACGACCCTTTATTTAGGCAGAGAGTAGAAGCAAACAAAAAGGGTAAAGGAAGTTATAGTCGTAAAGAAAAACATGGCAAAAGTAGTGGTTGGGAGGCCAATGATGATAATTTTTTCAAGTTGTTATCATTGGCCTTCTAATTTATTGAGCGGGAAGTATTATCTGATTTAGCAAAGCAGGTGTTTCTTACAGGAAAAAAGGGCTCGGCTGGAATAGTTTTTCCACTTCAGGAACAAATTTTTTATCGGTAATAAACATGATTACATGGTCGCCTTGTTGGATGATGCTGTAATCATTGGCAATGATTACTTCTTCACCGCGGACAATTGCGCCAATTATCGTGCCTGGTGGTAGTCTAATATCACCAATCTTGCGTCCAACTACTTTGGAAGTATGCTCGTCACCATGTGCTATGGCTTCAATAGCTTCGGCTACTCCCCTTCTTAATGAAGATACACTGACGATATCTGCTTTACGGACATGGCCAAGTAATGCAGAAATGGTAGCTTGCTGAGGTGAGATGGCGATATCAATAACACCACCTTGTACTAAATCAACATATGCACTGCGTTGAATAAGAACCATCGCTTTTTTGGCTCCCATTCGTTTTGCAAGCATGGCTGACATAATGTTGGCTTCGTCATCGTTAGTTAATGCAATGAAAACATCGACTTGTTCAATATGTTCTTCTGACAGAAGCTCTTGATCAGAGGCATCACCGTAGAAAACGATAGTATCGTGCAAGAGCTCTGCTAGCTTTGTAGCTCTTTCTTGATTATGTTCAATCAGCTTGACGCTGTAATCTTTCTCAAGTCGCAGCGCTAAACCTGCACCGACGTTCCCACCTCCAACAATCATGAGACGTTTATATGGTTTTTCAAGGCGTTGTAATTCACTCATCACCGCTCTGATATGTTGTGATGCGGCAACAAAAAATACTTCATCTCCCGCTTCAATAATTGTGGAGCCTTGTGGCCTGATCGGGCGGTCTTGACGAAATATTGCAGCAACTTTGCTATCGATATGTGGCATATGCTCTCGAAGCGAGGATAATGCATTACCCACTAGTGAACCCCCATAGTAGGCTTTGACCGCGACGATACTGACACGGCCTTCCGCAAAATTGACAACTTGTAATGCTCCGGGGTATTGAATTAATTTATAGATGTAATCAATAACCAATTGCTCAGGAGATATCAGATAATCAATAGGGATATCATTGGGTTGAAATAATTTCTCTGATTCATAGATATATTCTGATGAACGTATCCGAGCGACTTTATTGGGGGTATTAAATAAGGAGTAAGCGATCTGGCACGCAATCATGTTGGTTTCATCTGAATTTGTGACGGCTACCAACATATCGGCATCTTCTGCACCTGCTTCCCTCAATACTCTGGGGTGGGAGCCGTGACCATTTACAACCCGTAGATCGAATTTGTCCTGTAACTGGCGTAAGCGATCAGTATCGGTATCAACGACAGTAATATCATTATTTTCATCAACCAAATTTTCAGCTAATGTTCCACCAACCTGACCAGCACCCAGAATAATTATTTTCATAGTATTCTCTTCGTGTTAGAAGCTGTATTCCTATTTTTTGATATTTTAGTAAAGTCACAAAATCCCTGCTGATCCGATATTTTGACGAGGAAGATACGTCAATACTTAGTTAGTCGGGCATAAAAGAAGCCGTCACCACCTGTTGTTTCAGGAATAATTTGTATCCCTGGTTTGTCAAGCGTGCCTGTATCTGATAATGCAGCATCTGTGTGGCGTCCTAAGAATGCTTTTATTTGTTGGCTATTTTCATGAGGTAAAATGGAGCAGGTTGCATAAACCAGAGTGCCATGTTTCTTTAAATATGGCCAAATGGCATCAAGGATTTCAGTTTGTAGCGTAACCAATTGGTCAATATCTTCATTTCGACGCAGCCATTTTATGTCAGGGTGACGACGAATAACACCTGTTGCTGAGCATGGTGCATCAAGAAGAATGCGATCGAACTGTTCCCCTGTTGCCCATTCATGTGGAAAACGTCCATCACCTGTTTTGACGACAGCATGCAAATTAAGGCGCTGTAAATTTTCTTTCACTCGTTTAATTCTCTGTTCATCAATATCGACGGCAAGTACTTTTGACTTTGGCGCTATCTCAAGGATATGGGTGGTTTTTCCTCCAGGGGCAGCACACAGATCCAGTATAGATTCTCCGTCACATGGCGTTAATAATTCAGCACACCCTTGAGCAGAGCGATCTTGAATAGTCACCCATCCTTGATCGAATCCGGGTAGAGTGTTAACAGGGCAAGGATTTAGCAAGCGAATAGCGCTGGGATGATTTTCATCTAGCTCTGCGTCTATATTAGCTTCTTGCAACAGAGCTAGATATTGATTAGCACTATGATAGCGCTGATTAACTCGTAACCACATGGGAGGTTTTTGATTATTTGCGTCAATAATCTTTTGCCAGTCCTGTGGATAGGCTTTTTGAATATGATCTAACAGCCATTTGGGATGTAAATGGCAGCTGACATTATTAACTTGCTCGACTAATGTCTGTTGTTGGCGCTGAAATTGGCGGAGAACGCCATTAATTAAGCCTTTTAATTGCGGACGTTTTAAACTGATCGCGCCATTGACGGTTTCGGCAAGCGCTGCATGTGCAGGTATACGAGTATAAGTGAGCTGATAGATTCCAACCATGATTAGATAGTGAAAAATGCGTTGTTTGCCTTTCAATGGCTTTGCCATCAACTGACCAATGAACCATTCTAGTTGAGGTAATACCCTTATTACGCCAAAACAGAGTTCTTGGAGAAGAGCTTTATCTTTGTCAGAAACTCTTTGTTGGAGTTCAGGAATAACAGTGCTGAGTGACTGCCCTTGTTCCAGTACTTGATGGATCGCTTTTGCGGCGATGTTTCGCAGGTTATATGTATTTTTCATGATATGGTCAAAAAAAGCTGACGGTTGTCAGCATTATAAAAAGGAAGACGCCCGTATGCTCAGAGTATACAGGCAAATTAATTTCATTTGATTTTGTTACCCGGTGTAAACCAATCACGTTTTGAGTTTAAGAAATCGGCGGCTGGCATTGCTTTCTTACCTGATGCTTGCAATTGTGTGATATTTAATATTCCATCAGAGGTTGCAATTTGAATACCTTTCTTATCTGCCTTAATGATGGTTCCAGGGGAGTGAGTAGTTTGTTCAGCAATGGCTTCAGCGTGCCATACCTTAATGGGGTATTCATCAATGAGAAAGAAGCTCATCGGCCATGGGTTAAATGAGCGGACACAACGTTCAAGCTGAATGGCAGGTAAATGCCAGTCCATTTTGGCTTCATCTTTACTGAGTTTTTCAGCGTAAGTTGCTAAAGTACCATCCTGAATGCTTGGTTGGCAATTTCCTAATATTATCAGATCTAATGTGTTAAGTAATGCATCAGGACCAATATTGGCAAGTTTTTCATACAGGCTGGAGCTGGTATCTTGATTTGTAATTGGGCAAGCTGCTTTTAGTAGCATATTACCGGTATCAAGACCAGCATCCATTTGCATAATTGTTATGCCAGTTTCTTGATCTCCCGCCCAGATTGCACGCTGAATCGGAGCGGCGCCACGCCAGCGTGGTAACAAAGAACCATGGACATTCAGGCATCCTAAGCGTGGTATGTCCAGAACGGCTTGAGGCAGAATCAGGCCATACGCAACAACGATCATAATATCTGCCTGCTGATGCATGATCCATTGCTGGCTTTCTTCTGTGCGTAAGGTTTTTGGCTGGAAAACAGAAATACTATGTTCTTCAGCCAATGCTTTTACAGGACTTGGTGTCAGTTTTTTACCTCTTCCTGCCGGTTTGTCTGGTCGGGTGAGAACTCCGACAACTTGATGTTGAGATTTTAATAAAGCAGCCAAATGGTGAACCGCGAAATCAGGATTTCCGGCAAAAATAATACGTAAAGAATCAGACACTGTTATTTCCTGTAATGATAAAGTTTATTTTTCTTTAGCTCTCAGACGGTCAATTTTTTCAACTTTCTGGCGAATACGCTGGCGTTTCAATGGTGACAGATAATCGATAAAAAGTTTACCTACCAGATGATCCATTTCATGTTGAATACAGATTGCTAGCAGGTCGTCAGCTTCCAACTCAAACTGCTGCCCGTGATAATCTAAAGCTTTAATTTTTACTTGCTCAAAACGTGGTACAAATGCGCGTTGTTCAGGGACAGATAAACATCCTTCCTCAATTCCTGTTGCACCAACTTCATTCATCAATTCGGGGTTGATGAGGACAAGGCGTTGATCACGATTCTCAGAGACATCAATGACTATAATTCGCTGATGAATATCGACTTGTGTTGCAGCTAAACCGATACCTTCTTCTGCATACATTGTTTCGAACATATCATCAATGATGCTCTGAATTCCTGCATCGACTTTTTCAACTGGCTTTGCAATTGTGCGAAGTCGCTCGTCTGGGTAATGTAATACTTGTAAAACTGACATATATGTTTAGATCTGTATCCAAGAAGTGAGTGATAATTTGTGCCTATTCTAGACATTTCCTATTTAGATTGACAGTATCGACCATAAATTAATCAAGGCCAGTCAAGTTATCAATCAGGTCAGGATGACATTATGAAAGAGATGGAAATATGGTTGCGAATGAAGATGGTTTCCCATCTTTCAACGATTAAAGCTGTGTCTATTATAGAACATCTATTGAGAACTCAAAACTATAGTAATAATGAACTTAAGGCGTGTGGTTTGTCTCCCACACAGTGTTTACAGTTTACTAAGGCTAACTCTACTGAGCTGGCTATTTGCTTTACGTGGTTGGAGCGGCCGGGCAACCATTTGTTGACCTTCTCTCATCCCGCATACCCACCTTTATTAAAACAGATACACTCTCCTCCACTTATGCTTTTTGTGTCAGGGGATGTAACTGTGTTATCCCAAAAGCAGGTGGCAATGGTGGGTAGTAGGTCAGCAAGTTTTTATGGTGAGAAATGGGGGAAAATCTTTGCTGGTGAATTAGCGAAAAATGGAGTTGTGATAACCAGTGGGTTGGCAATCGGTATTGATGGGATTTGCCATCAGGCAGCGCTTAGTGCTGGCGGAAAAACCATTGCTGTACTTGGCAGTGGGCTTGAAAAAATTTATCCCTATCGGCATGACTCTCTGGCGCGGTTTATTGAAGAAAATGGTGCATTAGTTTCTGAGTTTTTCCCTGAAATGCCACCTAAAGCTAAAAATTTTCCAAGGCGCAATCGGATCATTAGTGGCTTGAGTCTCGCTCTTCTTATTGTAGAAGCTTATGAAAAGAGTGGTTCGTTGATTACAGCGCGTTGTGCGCTTGAACAGGGGCGAGATATTTTTGCATTACCTGGTGCATTAGGCACTCCTTCAAGTGAGGGCAATCATTGGTTGATAAAGCAGGGGGCTTATTTGGCAGTGAATCCAACGGATATAATGGAACATATTAATGGCGCGTTTCGATGGTTGAATATAGAAAAAGAAGAACGCGTGCAAGTTGACCAAATAGAGTTGCCATTTGCTGATGTGCTGGTTAACGTAAGTCACGAAGTTACTCCAGTTGATGTGATTGCTCAACGCTCTTGTCTTCCTGTCACAGAAGTCATGACTAGACTTTTGGAGCTGGAACTCATGGGAAAAGTCGCCGTTGTTGCTGGTGGCTATATTCGGGTAAATTGATCTGTTTAATTTATACTTTTTCCAACATTATTGTGGCTGTGATTCAACGAGTGAGATATGTCTAAGAAAGTTCCCTTTGAGATAAAAGAAACAGAACATTGCCCTGAGTGTGGCGCTGAATTAGTGATCCGTAATGGAACTCATGGTTTATTTTATGCGTGTTCCAGCTATCCATCATGCCATTACGTTCGTCCTCTAAAGACTCAAGGAGATGGACATATTGTTAAAGAATTGGATGGGCAAGTTTGCCCGAAGTGTGGCTTTACTCTGGTTTTGCGACAAGGACGTTATGGCATGTTCATTGGTTGCAGTCATTATCCTGAATGTGAACACACAGAATTGATCGATAAACCCGATGACACATCGATTAATTGCCCCCAATGTCAACAAGGAAAATTATTCCAGCGTAAGTCACGTTTTGGTAAAACATTTCATGCCTGCAACCGATACCCAGAGTGTCAGTTTGTACTTAACAATAAGCCGGTATCCGGAGAATGTCTTTTCTGCCATTACCCATTGTTAATAGAAAAGAGAACGGCTCAAGGCGTAAAGTTGTTTTGTGCCAGTAAACTGTGTAGCAAGCCGCAAATCAATGAAATTGAGAAATATAATGAGTAACAAAGTCTCACCTGCATTTGATGTGATTATCACTGCGTTAAAAGAAGAAAAAGTGATTGCTTATCCGACAGAGGCCGTTTTTGGATTGGGTTGTGATCCTGACAGCGAGAAAGCAGTGAACGAATTATTATCGCTGAAAAATCGACCGTGGGAAAAAGGGCTAATTCTCATTGCTGATAGCTATGAAAGGTTATGCCTTTATATTGATGATGAGCAACTTAATGATATACAGAAAGAAACAGTATTTTCATTTTGGCCTGGTCCCGTGACATGGGTAATACCAGCGAAAACGACGACACCAAAATGGTTAACAGGGCAATTTTCAACACTGGCGGTTCGGGTCACAGATCATCCTCTGGTTAAACAATTATGCTCTTTTTATGGGAAAGCCCTTGTATCGACAAGTGCAAATTTAAGCGGACTAGAGCCATGTCGGAGTGCGGAAGAAGTTCGTCAACAATTTGGAAACCGAGTTCCTGTTTTGGAAGGAGAAGTAGGGGGACGTAAAAATCCATCAGAAATCAGAGATGCCTTAACCGGCAAATTATATCGACAAGGGTAGGGAATAATGGATAAATTTGCGGTTTTTGGTAACCCTATTGCACACAGTAAATCTCCTTACATTCATCGATTATTTGCTGATCAGACGGGGATTGATCATCTATATGGGCGGGTGCTTGCTCCGATAGAACATTTTGAACAAACTTTGGATCGTTTTTTTGAACGGGGCGGTCTAGGAGCGAATATTACTGTACCTTTTAAAGAAAGGGCTTATCAGCGCTCAGATGAATTGACTGAGCGAGCAAGAATTAGTGGTGCGGTTAACACATTAAAATTGATTGAAGGTAATCGTCTCCTTGGTGATAATACTGATGGGGTCGGGTTACTGGCAGATTTACAGCGGTTAGGTTTCATTACTAAGGGCCGGCATATTCTGATTATTGGGGCTGGTGGTGCAGCAAAAGGAGTGTTATCTCCTTTATTAGAACTAGGATGTGCCGTCACTATCACGAACCGTACATTCGCGCGTGCGCAGATAATTGCAGATAAATTTTCCCAATTGGGCGATATTCAGCCAATTGAAATGGAATCCCTTCTTTCCCCAGATTTCGATATCATCATCAATGCGACTGCTTCTGGTATTGATGGGCAGATTCCTGAGGTATCACCGCTGATTTTTTGCAATGATATTGCTTGTTACGATATGTATTACCAACACGGATTAACTCCATTCCTTGATTTTGCCCGGCAAAATGGTATTTCACGTTTGGCTGATGGATTAGGAATGTTGGTGTGGCAAGCTGCGAATGCTTTTGAATTGTGGCATGGAGTATTCCCTGAAATAGAATCAGTTTTAACCGCTTTGAGGCGAGAGTTACACGCATGAATCAAGCTATTCAATTTCCTGATCGTGAAGAATGGAATGAGATGGAAAGCAAAGTGATTTTCCCAGCTATGGTCGATGGGTTATTGGTACAATGTATGATTAGTTCCGATGAGCTAGCTGAACGTTATGGTAAAGATCATCACCCACTGGACTTATTTCACCGACATCGCTGGGATCTAGAAGAGAAATTTGAAGCCGCCATCTTGAGTGGGCATGATGATCAATTTGGGCGTTACTCCTTGCCCTCTGACGTGTCTGCTAAATAATTATCTTTCCAGTAGGTGTAGTTATTAGCGGAATAAAGTAGCCCTTCCAGTTCTTCAGGTTTGAGTTTTCTCACTTGTTTGGCGGGGCTGCCTATATACAGATATCCGCTTTCTAATTTCTTTCCTGGAGGGACAAGAGTTCCCGCCCCAATAACAACATCATCTTCAATAATAGCGCCATCAAGTAGAATAGAACCTATGCCAACCAGTACTCGGTTTCCAATCTTACAGCCATGCAGCATCGTTTTATGACCAACAGTGACCTCTTCTCCTATTATCAATGGGAAGCCAGCGGGATTATCAGGTGATTTATGAGTAACATGCAAAACGGAACCATCCTGAATATTTGTACGTGCACCAATTGAAACATAATTTACATCACCACGGATAACCACAAGGGGCCAAATACTTACATCATTCGCTAATCTGACATCTCCAATCACAATAGAAGAAGAATCTAACATGACTCTTTGACCAACCTGTGGATAGAGATTTAAGTATTGGCGTAAAACAGTAGACATAAAAAACCTCAACAGCAGTAAGAGTGGATAACAATTATCAGCGATGTTATTGAGTAATAGACCACCATGCAATGGAAGAACTGTATTAAATTCGTCCCGATTGGGTGCTTTTTGTATTTGGCGGAGCAAAAAATGCTCGCTTGAAAATAAAATTCAGAAAAACTATTGCCAAGCACGGAAAAGTCCCTATAATGCGCCACCACTGACCGACGCTGAGCGAAGACACGCCGCCGAGGACAGCGGGAGAAAAGCCCTGAAAATAAAGGCTTGACACCCGGCGAGGAAAGCGTAAGATACGCAGCCTCACGGCACGGAGCCCTGCTCCGGTCGGACCGCTCTTTAACAATTTAATCAGACAATCTGTGTGGGCACTCACAAGACAGTATCGACAGCATCGCAAGATGCCGAAAACTTTAAAGTCTTAAAGAGTGACTAAAACAGTTAATTCATTACGAACTAACAGTAACAATTCTTTGAGCATCAGACTTTTAATTGAAGAGTTTGATCATGGCTCAGATTGAACGCTGGCGGCAGGCCTAACACATGCAAGTCGAGCGGCAGCGGGGGGAAGCTTGCTTCCCTGCCGGCGAGCGGCGGACGGGTGAGTAATGTCTGGGGATCTGCCCGATGGAGGGGGATAACCACTGGAAACGGTGGCTAATACCGCATAACCTCTTTGGAGCAAAGTGGGGGACCTTCGGGCCTCACGCCATCGGATGAACCCAGATGGGATTAGCTAGTAGGTGGGGTAATGGCTCACCTAGGCGACGATCCCTAGCTGGTCTGAGAGGATGACCAGCCACACTGGGACTGAGACACGGCCCAGACTCCTACGGGAGGCAGCAGTGGGGAATATTGCACAATGGGCGCAAGCCTGATGCAGCCATGCCGCGTGTATGAAGAAGGCCTTCGGGTTGTAAAGTACTTTCAGCGGGGAGGAAGGCAACAGCGTAAACAGCGTTGTTGATTGACGTTACCCGCAGAAGAAGCACCGGCTAACTCCGTGCCAGCAGCCGCGGTAATACGGAGGGTGCAAGCGTTAATCGGAATTACTGGGCGTAAAGCGCACGCAGGCGGTCAATTAAGTTAGATGTGAAATCCCCGGGCTCAACCTGGGAACGGCATCTAAAACTGGTTGACTAGAGTCTCGTAGAGGGGGGTAGAATTCCACGTGTAGCGGTGAAATGCGTAGAGATGTGGAGGAATACCGGTGGCGAAGGCGGCCCCCTGGACGAAGACTGACGCTCAGGTGCGAAAGCGTGGGGAGCAAACAGGATTAGATACCCTGGTAGTCCACGCTGTAAACGATGTCGATTTGGAGGTTGTGCCCTTGAGGCGTGGCTTCCGGAGCTAACGCGTTAAATCGACCGCCTGGGGAGTACGGCCGCAAGGTTAAAACTCAAATGAATTGACGGGGGCCCGCACAAGCGGTGGAGCATGTGGTTTAATTCGATGCAACGCGAAGAACCTTACCTACTCTTGACATCCTCAGAATCTGCCAGAGATGGCGGAGTGCCTTCGGGACCTGAGAGACAGGTGCTGCATGGCTGTCGTCAGCTCGTGTTGTGAAATGTTGGGTTAAGTCCCGCAACGAGCGCAACCCTTATCCTTTGTTGCCAGCACGTGATGGTGGGAACTCAAGGGAGACTGCCGGTGATAAACCGGAGGAAGGTGGGGATGACGTCAAGTCATCATGGCCCTTACGAGTAGGGCTACACACGTGCTACAATGGCAGATACAAAGAGAAGCGACCTCGCGAGAGCAAGCGGAACTCATAAAGTCTGTCGTAGTCCGGATTGGAGTCTGCAACTCGACTCCATGAAGTCGGAATCGCTAGTAATCGTAGATCAGAATGCTACGGTGAATACGTTCCCGGGCCTTGTACACACCGCCCGTCACACCATGGGAGTGGGTTGCAAAAGAAGTAGGTAGCTTAACCTTCGGGGGGGCGCTTACCACTTTGTGATTCATGACTGGGGTGAAGTCGTAACAAGGTAACCGTAGGGGAACCTGCGGTTGGATCACCTCCTTACCTGAATGATAGTGATTGTGCAGTGTCCACACAGATTGTCTGATGAAAATAGAGTATCACGGTATAGGCTTGTAGCTCAGGTGGTTAGAGCGCACCCCTGATAAGGGTGAGGTCGGTGGTTCAAGTCCACTCAGGCCTACCAGACACGTTGACTCCTGGCCCTTTCCAGGGTGACCCGGTGCGGATGCAGCGGTGTTATCTGCGTTGAAACGGCGGGCGGGGAAACGGTCTGCACAGTTGTCTGACAGGCCGGTGATAACACTGTATGGGGCTATAGCTCAGCTGGGAGAGCGCCTGCCTTGCACGCAGGAGGTCAGCGGTTCGATCCCGCTTAGCTCCACCATACAAATCATTTCAGAACCCATGGGGAAAACACCCGTGTGTTGTGAAATTTTTGCTCTTTAACAATCTGGAACAAGCTGAAAATTTGAAACAATCAGTGCCGTCATGGACGGGACTGGTGAGTCTCTCAAAACGCACACCCGAAGACACCTTCGGGTTGTGAGGTTAAGCGACTAAGCGTACACGGTGGATGCCTAGGCAGTCAGAGGCGATGAAGGGCGTGCTAATCTGCGATAAGCGCCGGTAAGGTGATATGAACCGCAATAACCGGCGATACCCGAATGGGGAAACCCAGTGCAATCCGTTGCACTATCCTGGCCTGAATTCATAGGGTCCGGAGGCGAACCGGGGGAACTGAAACATCTCAGTACCCCGAGGAAAAGAAATCAACCGAGATTCCCCCAGTAGCGGCGAGCGAACGGGGAACAGCCCAGAACCAACATCAGCATCAGCGTCAGGAGAACGGTCTGGAAAGGCCGGCAGTAAAGGGTGATAGCCCCGTATCTGAAGACACTGGTGGTGTGAGTTCGACGAGTAGGGCGGGACACGTGGTATCCTGTCTGAACATGGGGGGACCATCCTCCAAGGCTAAATACTCCTGACTGACCGATAGTGAACCAGTACCGTGAGGGAAAGGCGAAAAGAACCCCGGCGAGGGGAGTGAAATAGAACCTGAAACCGTGTACGTACAAGCAGTGGGAGCCTTGATTTATCAGGGTGACTGCGTACCTTTTGTATAATGGGTCAGCGACTTATATTCTGTAGCAAGGTTAACCGTTTAGGGGAGCCGCAGGGAAACCGAGTCTTAACTGGGCGTTAAGTTGCAGGGTATAGACCCGAAACCCGGTGATCTAGCCATGGGCAGGTTGAAGGTTGGGTAACACTAACTGGAGGACCGAACCGACTAATGTTGAAAAATTAGCGGATGACTTGTGGCTGGGGGTGAAAGGCCAATCAAACCGGGAGATAGCTGGTTCTCCCCGAAAGCTATTTAGGTAGCGCCTCGTGAATTCATCTTCGGGGGTAGAGCACTGTTTCGGCTAGGGGGTCATCCCGACTTACCAACCCGATGCAAACTGCGAATACCGAAGAATGTTATCACGGGAGACACACGGCGGGTGCTAACGTCCGTCGTGAAGAGGGAAACAACCCAGACCGCCAGCTAAGGTCCCCAAGTCATGGTTAAGTGGGAAACGAAGTGGGAAGGCTCAGACAGCCAGGATGTTGGCTTAGAAGCAGCCATCATTTAAAGAAAGCGTAATAGCTCACTGGTCGAGTCGGCCTGCGCGGAAGATGTAACGGGGCTAAACCATGCACCGAAGCTGCGGCAGCAACACTTAGGTGTTGTTGGGTAGGGGAGCGTTCTGTAAGCCTGCGAAGGTGTGCTGTGAGGCATGCTGGAGGTATCAGAAGTGCGAATGCTGACATAAGTAACGATAAAGCGGGTGAAAAACCCGCTCGCCGGAAGACCAAGGGTTCCTGTCCAACGTTAATCGGGGCAGGGTGAGTCGACCCCTAAGGCGAGGCCGAAAGGCGTAGTCGATGGGAAACGGGTTAATATTCCCGTACTCGGTGTTACTGCGAAGGGGGGACGGAGAAGGCTAGACCAGCCGGGCGACGGTTGTCCCGGTTCAAGCGTGTAGGTGGGAAGAATTGGTAAATCCGTTCTTCCGTGAACACTGAGGCGTGATAACGAGGCACTACGGTGCTGAAGTGGTTGATGCCCTGCTTCCAGGAAAAGCCTCTAAGCATCAGGTAACAGTGAATCGTACCCCAAACCGACACAGGTGGTCAGGTAGAGAATACTCAGGCGCTTGAGAGAACTCGGGTGAAGGAACTAGGCAAAATGGTGCCGTAACTTCGGGAGAAGGCACGCTGGCGCCAGGTGACGGGACTTGCTCCCCGAGCCGAGGCCAGTCGCAGATACCAGCTGGCTGCAACTGTTTAATAAAAACACAGCACTGTGCAAACACGAAAGTGGACGTATACGGTGTGACGCCTGCCCGGTGCTGGAAGGTTAATTGATGGGGTTAGCGGCAACGCGAAGCTCTTGATCGAAGCCCCAGTAAACGGCGGCCGTAACTATAACGGTCCTAAGGTAGCGAAATTCCTTGTCGGGTAAGTTCCGACCTGCACGAATGGCGTAATGATGGCCAGGCTGTCTCCACCCGAGACTCAGTGAAATTGAACTCGCTGTGAAGATGCAGTGTACCCGCGGCAAGACGGAAAGACCCCGTGAACCTTTACTATAGCTTGACACTGAACCTTGAACCTTGATGTGTAGGATAGGTGGGAGGCTGTGAAGTGCGGACGCCAGTCTGCACGGAGCCATCCTTGAAATACCACCCTTGAATGTTTGATGTTCTAACGCAGGCCCGTTATCCGGGTCGCGGACAGTGTCTGGTGGGTAGTTTGACTGGGGCGGTCTCCTCCCAAAGCGTAACGGAGGAGCACGAAGGTTAGCTAATCACGGTCGGACATCGTGAGGTTAGTGCAATGGCATAAGCTAGCTTGACTGCGAGAGTGACAGCTCGAGCAGGTACGAAAGTAGGTCATAGTGATCCGGTGGTTCTGAATGGAAGGGCCATCGCTCAACGGATAAAAGGTACTCCGGGGATAACAGGCTGATACCGCCCAAGAGTTCATATCGACGGCGGTGTTTGGCACCTCGATGTCGGCTCATCACATCCTGGGGCTGAAGTAGGTCCCAAGGGTACGGCTGTTCGCCGTTTAAAGTGGTACGCGAGCTGGGTTTAGAACGTCGTGAGACAGTTCGGTCCCTATCTGCCGTGGGCGTTGGAAGATTGAAAGGGGCTGCTCCTAGTACGAGAGGACCGGAGTGGACGCACCACTGGTGTTCGGGTTGTCATGCCAATGGCACTGCCCGGTAGCTAAGTGCGGAAGAGATAACCGCTGAAAGCATCTAAGCGGGAAACTTGCCTTGAGATGAGTCTTCCCTTGTCCCTTGAGGATACTGAAGGAACGTTCAAGACGAGGACGTGGATAGGCTGGGTGTGTAAGCGTAGCGATACGTTGAGCTAACCAGTACTAATGAACCGTGAGGCTTAACCTGACAACACCGAAGGTGTTTTGGTGAGAGAGAGAGACGCAGTTTCAAATGAAAAACAGCAGCTTGTTCGGGATTGAACACAGAATTTGTCTGGCGGCCATAGCGCGGTGGTCCCACCTGATCCCATGCCGAACTCAGCAGTGAAACGCCGTAGCGCCGATGGTAGTGTGGGGTCTCCCCATGTGAGAGTAGGGCACTGCCAGACATCTATTTAGCCAGTATGACTCATAAGCAGAAGTCTACTGAAGTTCCAGTCAAATGGATAAAAAAAATTCGGTGGTGCGGTAGTTCAGTTGGTTAGAATACCGGCCTGTCACGCCGGGGGTCGCGGGTTCGAGTCCCGTCCGCACCGCCACCGTATTTAGGGGCGTAGTTCAATTGGTAGAGCACCGGTCTCCAAAACCGGGTGTTGGGAGTTCGAGTCTCTCCGCCCCTGCCAGTTAACAACTAAGTAATAATTGATATAGCTTTCAGATTAATAGCCCAGCTAAATTTAGCTGGGTTTTTTCTTGCTTGTAACTTACCTCCTCCGTGTCCATTGTCTGCTTGTAGAAAAATCCCAATTATTTTCACAACACCGTTCTTAGCCTGTTATAGGCGCTTTTTCGACAGGAATTTTTAATAACTGCTGAATAAATGTTTGTTGATCGCTGTTTTGCAACCATACCGCATATAATGGACGTTTGATTAGTTCTTTATTGGGTGAAGTTACCAGTTTAGGATAGTCTTCCTGCCAATGCACAGGCAGAAAAGCTGCAGCATTTACGCTATTTAGTAATTCTCGGGCAATATGTGCTGATGTGGTTGTAATGATCGGCGGATAGTCATTTTTTAAGATCTGTTGCTCTTGCTGGTGAAAATCAGCTCCCCACTCCAACTTGATGTAATTTTCTATGCCTTGTTTAAGATTATGTTGCGTTGTCGATAAAACGAGTTGGATATTACCGATCAATTGACTTTGGAATTCATCCATTTTGGGCGGTTCTGTCGTGATTAAGAGATCTAATTCACGGGAGTGTAGTTGTTTGACCAGAATTTGGCGTGTAGAAACTCGAGATTCAATTCTCATCCCTTGATGATGCTGATAAAAAGTACTCAGCCAAGATATCAGGTAGCCCTCCCATAAGGACGCCGTAGCACCGATAGAGAGTTCTGTATGCTGTGAGACATAACTGATTTCTTTCTTTGCTAACTGCCAAGTATTCATTAGTGATTCTGCATAGGGCACAAGGCGTTCCCCTGCGGCTGTCAGGCGAATATTATTGCGATGCCGTGTAAATAAATTGGTACCCAGCTGATTTTCTAATTGGCGGATCCGAAAGCTAACAGCGGATTGTGTTAGATAGAGTGATTCAGCTGCCCGACCAAAGTGACGAGTCTTACTGACTTCCAAAAAGGTTTTCAGTAATTCAGTGTCCACATGTATCTCCAATAGTTTTTGTCGTTAAGATTTAAATATTTTGTTTTACAGAATGTCAAGCCTACCTAATACTCCGCGCCATAATTAGTATGACAGTAGAGTTAGGAGTGTGTCAGATGGCTGAAAGCTTCATCACGACTAATCGTTTTTTTGATAATAGAAATTATCCACGCGGATTTTCCCGTCATGGTGATTTCACCATCAAAGAGGCCCAATTGCTAGAACGTTATGGCCATGCGTTCAATGAATTGGATCTTGGTAAACGTGAACCTCAAACAGAAGAAGAAAAACTGTTTGTTGCCGTTTGCCGAGGTGAGCGTGCCCCTGCAACGACAGAGGAAAAAGTATGGATAAAGTATTTGGCAAAAATCAGCCGTCCAAAACGTTTTCATACTCTTTCCGGCGGAAAACCGCAGATAGATTCTGCGGAGGACTATACCGATACTGATGATTAATATCATCATTGATAGTAATGATCCATCAAGAGGGGCGAAATAGCCCCTCTTCCAGATTACCCTGCTTGTTTCTGTAGTTGAATAAGTAACCTATCCATGCTCCGGTAGCTGAGTGCTTCCATAATATCTGGTCTTTCTATTCTTTTTTGTTCTTTCAGGTCTGCAATCGTGCGTGAAACTTTGAGTATTCGGTGCCAGGCACGGACAGATAAGCCTAATTTCAGTAGCGTATCTTCCAGAAAAATTGAATCTTCCATTTTTAGTTTACAAGCGCTGTCAGTTTGTTTGCGATTGAGATAAGCATTCACATGTCCACATCGTTCTATTTGCACTTTTCTGGCAATTTGTACCCGTTTTTTGACTTCATAGCTACTTTCGCCATGTTTTTCTGATGACTGGCTTAAGATACCTGAAGGAAGTAAGGGAACTTCAATTGAGAGGTCAAAACGATCTAAAAAAGGACCTGATAATTTGGAGAGATAGCGTAATATTTGCTGTGGGCTACTGCGATTGTGCAATCCTTGATGATATCCCGTTGGGCTTGGGTTCATGGCAGCAATCAGTTGGACTTGAGCAGGGAAACAGACTTTCGCTCTTGCACGGGATATAACTATTTCGCCGGATTCTAATGGCTCACGTAGCGCATCTAGGGCGCTTCGGCTGAATTCAGGCAATTCATCCAAAAATAATATACCATTATGCGCAAGTGAAATTTCCCCTGGTTTAGGAATTGAACCTCCACCAACGAGAGCCGCCATTGATGAACTGTGATGAGGCGCTCTAAATGGGCGTGTATGCCACTTTTGGGGATTAACCGAGTTACCCGTCAGGCTATTGATTGCAGCGACGTCTAGAGCCTCTAAGTGAGTTAAGGGCGGTAGTAAGCCACACAATCGGCTAGCCAGCATAGTTTTGCCTGTGCCGGGAGGGCCAAGTAGAAGAAGATTATGGCCCCCAGCGGCAGTAATTTCCAGTGCACGCTTGGCTTGCTCTTGCCCGATAATATCCCGTATATCTAAAACAAGGGGGTCGGCCTGTAACGTAATGGGAGGCGGGGAGGATAAAATGGCGGTTTCTCCTCGCAGGAAGTGGCAGACTTGAAGTAAGTGATTGGCCACTAATGTTTCATTCTGGGATAAGATAGCCAGTTCAGCTTGATTTTCTATGGACAAAATCAATTGTCTTCCTGTTCTTTTCGCACTCAGTGCGGCGGGGATGGCACCCATGACTCGGCGTATTTCGCCAGATAGTGCTAACTCCCCTAAAAATTCATAATTATGCAGCTTATCTGTCGGTATCTGTTCTGATGCTGCCAAAATCGCGATGGCGATAGGTAAATCATATCTTCCCCCCTCTTTAGGGAGATCGGCAGGTGCCAGATTAACGGTGATCCTTTTTGGTGGATAAGTAAAACCGCTGTTGAGCAACGCGCTTCTGACCCGATCTCTCGCTTCCTTGACGGTAGTTTCAGGTAGACCAACAAGCGTTAAGCCGGGCAGGCCATTACTGATATGTGCTTCTATCGTGACAATGGGGGAATCAACGCCTATTGTTGCCCGAGTATAAATGACGGCGAGTGTCATGGTGCTCTCCTTAGCAAGAAAGTCGCTATCATGAATTGATAAAAAATAATAAAAAGTATTTTGTTGTTATTTTGCGAAGAGACTCGTAAATATATTTACTGTTATTGGTATTTTGAAATTCATTGACCATTTGGTTTTTCTAATTAATATTTTGTTATATATTAATAATTTAATGTTTTTGGGTGCTTTTTATAAAGAGAGTGAATGAAATCTGTATGATATTATTCGTTAGTTATTATATATGATTTATATTAATGAATTATCTGTTGTCCCATTTGTGCATAATCATGGGCATAGATAAAAAATATCTGCTTGGATGTTACTTCCTATAAAAAGATGATTAAGTCGAATTTTTATTATTTTTGTATTAATAATTTTATTAAATATGCAGATGGCAATTTTTTCTGATAGCAAGAAGCATAAACGGCAGTGTATTTATCTGTTTAAACATTTATCTATATGAAAAATATGGTTAAAATAATTTTCCTGTGAAAAAAATAAAATTAATCGTTGTCAATAATCATGGAAAGTGATAACTCTTAAAGATACGTTGAGCATACGAGTTTAAACGAAAAAAATTATGAACGCATTTGTCCTAGTGATTAGCCTAATTATCGTGAGCGTGGTGGTGATTATTATCCCACCGTGCGGGGCTGCACTTGGACGAAGGAAGGCTTAAACAGAAAAATAGCCAGATTTCACAAAAACCCCCGCACCGAAAGGCGCGGGGGTTTTTTTTGACACGTAGAAACGCATAACAAAACAACATCACAGCAAGCCATTTACAAGCTAAATACAACAGAGGAATGACAATGAACGGGGCGCAATGGGTTGTACAAGCATTACGAACACAGGGAATTGAAAAGGTTTTTGGTTATCCTGGTGGAGCAATCATGCCGATTTATGATGCGCTGTATGACGGGGGAATTGAACACTTGTTATGTCGTCATGAACAGGGAGCGGTGATGGCAGCAATCGGCTATGCAAGGGCGAATGGTAAACCTGGGGTTTGCATCGCGACATCAGGGCCGGGGGCAACAAACTTAATCACCGGATTGGCGGATGCGCTGCTGGATTCTGTTCCAGTTGTGGCTATCACCGGTCAGGTGAGTTCTGAATTGATTGGCACTGATGCCTTTCAGGAAATCGATATGTTGGGGCTTTCCCTTGCTTGTACAAAACACAGTTTTCTGGTCGATTCTCTGGATAAATTACCCCAGATCATAGCCGAAGCCTTTACTATAGCAACAAGTGGCCGCCCCGGCCCTGTACTGATTGATTTACCGAAAGATATTCAGTTAGCTCAAAGCGATTTAGCACCTTACCTGATGCCTGTTGTGTCCGAATCTTTCCCCCCTGAACAAGAACTGGAACAGGCTCGTCACATGATGCTCATGGCCCAAAAACCCATTTTGTATGTAGGTGGTGGTATTGGCATGGCTGATGCAGTACCTGAACTGCGGCGTTTTGTTACCGAAACGGGATTACCCGTTGTTTCCACGCTGAAAGGCTTGGGAGCTGCGGATGCCGAGCATAAATATTATTTAGGGATGTTGGGGATGCATGGCACAAAGGCTGCCAATCTTGCCGTTCAATCCTGTGATTTATTGATTGCTGCTGGAGCCCGTTTTGATGATCGTGTGACAGGGAAATTAAATACTTTTGCCCCTCATGCCAAAGTGATCCATGTAGATATCGATCCTGTTGAATTCAATAAATTACGTCAGGCACATGTTTCATTACCGGGGAATTTAAAAACATTGTTGCCCCACTTACAGCAACCTTTATCGATTGAATCCTGGCAACAGGAAATCAAACGCTTAAAAAGCGAACATACATGGCATTATGACTATCAAGGCGTAAGTATTTATGCGCCATCACTATTAAAACAGGTATCTGAACGCAAGCCATCCAACGCGATAATCACAACTGACGTTGGGCAACATCAGATGTGGACAGCGCAGCACATGACATTTGATAGGCCGGCAAATTTCATTACTTCCAGTGGATTAGGCACGATGGGTTTTGGCATTCCAGCGGCTATTGGCGCCCAGATGGCTCGTCCGGAAGATATGGTGCTCTGCATATCCGGTGATGGTTCTTTCATGATGAATGTACAGGAGTTAGGTACCATCAAACGTAAGCAGTTGCCAATCAAGATTATTTTATTGGATAACCAGCGTCTGGGCATGGTTCGGCAGTGGCAAGAACTGTTTTTTGACAAACGCTATAGCGAAACGATCTTAAACGATAATCCTGATTTTATTGCCTTGGCAAAAGCTTTTGATATTCCTGGTCAACAAATTACTGACAAAACCCAAATCGATGCAGCGCTGGATGCTTTGTTCAGCAGCGAAGGTCCGTATTTATTACATGTATCCATTGACGAATTAGAGAATGTCTGGCCATTGGTTCCACCAGGCTCAAGCAATGCAACCATGTTGGAGAAGTCATTATGATGCAGCATCAACTTGCTATTCAGGCACGGTTTTGCCCTGAGATTTTGGAACGAATTCTGAGAGTTACCCGTCATCGTGGATTTCAGATATGTGCTTTGAATATGGATCATACAACAGATAGTGATAATGTAAGCATTGAACTCACAGTCGCCAGCCAACGCTCTGTAAATTTACTTTTTTCTCAACTGATGAAATTAGTCGACGTTGCTGGTGTTGAGATCCGACACAAAGAATCACAATTTATAAGCGCATAAAGCGCAATTGAAGGAAATTGAAGAATGACAAAGCAAGCTGATTATATTTGGTTCAACGGTGAAATGGTTCCTTGGGCTGATGCGAAAGTCCACGTTATGTCTCACGCCCTGCATTACGGAACTTCCGTATTTGAGGGCGTTCGTTGCTATAACTCTCACAAAGGGCCCGTTGTTTTTCGTCATCGTGAACATATGCGGCGTTTGCATGACTCAGCCAAGATTTACCGTATGCCCGTGAGCCAGAGCGTTGATGAATTAATGGAAGCCTGTCGTGAAACACTTCGTAAAAATAAATTAGTCAGCGCTTACATTCGCCCATTGGTTTTTATCGGTGATGTTGGAATGGGGGTCAATCCTCCAGACGGTTATAAGACAGATATCATTATTGCGGCTTTTCCGTGGGGGGCTTATTTAGGCGAAGAAGCGCTGGATCAGGGTATTGATGCGATGGTTTCTTCATGGAATCGTGTGGCAGCAAATACGATCCCAACAGGGGCAAAAGCGGGTGGTAACTATCTTTCTTCTCTGCTGGTGGGCAGTGAAGCACGACGCCACGGCTATCAGGAAGGTATTGCACTGGATGTTCATGGCTATATTTCAGAAGGTGCGGGAGAAAACCTGTTTGAAGTGAAAGATGGGGTACTGTTTACGCCTCCATTTGCGTCATCAGCACTGCCGGGGATTACCCGTGATGCCATTATCAAACTGGCACAGGATCTGGGTCTGGAAGTGCGTGAACAAATACTTACCCGTGAATCGCTTTATTTAGCTGATGAAGTATTCATGACGGGGACAGCGGCAGAAATTACGCCGGTTCGTAGTGTTGATGGCATTCAGGTGGGTATTGGTAAATGTGGGCCAATCACTAAAAAAATCCAGAATGCCTTCTTTGGCTTATTTGATGGTACGACAGAAGATAAATGGGGCTGGCTGGACGCCGTTAATCCTGAATAAAAAAAGACAAAATGTAACAGGCGGCTCGTTCCCTGCCTGTTTTGATTGCTGATACTAATTAGATAAGACACGGGAGTGAAAACAATGCCTAAATACCGTTCTGCCACGACAACTCATGGCCGTAATATGGCGGGAGCACGAGCTTTATGGCGTGCGACGGGTATGACCGATGAGGATTTTGGAAAACCTATTATTGCGGTTGTGAACTCATTTACTCAGTTCGTGCCCGGGCATGTTCACCTGAGAGATTTAGGAAAACTAGTAGCAGAACAGATTGAGGCATCAGGAGGCGTCGCGAAAGAGTTCAACACGATTGCAGTTGATGATGGTATTGCGATGGGGCATGGCGGAATGCTCTATTCTTTGCCTTCGCGTGAGTTGATTGCTGATTCTGTGGAATATATGGTCAATGCCCACTGTGCGGATGCGATGGTGTGTATCTCCAACTGTGACAAAATCACACCGGGCATGTTGATGGCATCAATGCGCCTGAATATCCCGGTTATTTTTGTTTCTGGCGGCCCGATGGAAGCCGGTAAAACCCGCCTGTCTGATCAGATCATCAAACTGGATCTGATTGATGCGATGATTCAGGGAGCTAATCCCAATGTCAGTGATGAAGAAAGCAATCAGATAGAACGTTCAGCTTGTCCGACATGTGGTTCCTGCTCAGGCATGTTTACGGCTAACTCCATGAATTGTCTGACTGAGGCATTGGGGCTTTCGCAGCCGGGTAATGGTTCACTGCTTGCCACTCATGCGGATCGCAAGGAGTTGTTTTTAAATGCGGGCAAACGCATCGTCGAACTGACCAAACGCTATTATGAGCAAAATGATGATAGCGCTTTACCTCGTAATATCGCGACCAAAGCTGCCTTTGAAAATGCGATGATACTGGATATTGCGATGGGCGGGTCGACCAACACGGTACTGCATCTGCTGGCGGCGGCGCAGGAAGGTGACGTTGATTTCACTATGGCGGACATTGATCGTTTGTCTCGTCTAGTACCTCATTTGTGTAAAGTGGCACCAAGCACCCAGAAATATCATATGGAAGACGTACATCGTGCAGGGGGAGTCATCGGGATCCTCGGTGAACTGGATCGTGCGGAGCTTTTGAATCGTGATGTGAAAAATGTTTTGGGGCTGGATCTGCCGCAAACGTTAGCTCAGTACGACATCATGCTGACACAGGATGAAGGTGTTAAGAGCATGTATTCTGCGGGGCCAGCAGGTATTCGAACCACTAAAGCCTTTTCGCAGGATTGCCGTTGGCCGTCATTGGACACAGATCGTAAGGAAGGGTGTATCCGTGAACGCACTCATGCTTATAGCCAAGATGGTGGTTTGGCAGTGCTGTCTGGTAACGTTGCGGCTAATGGCTGTATCGTAAAAACCGCTGGGGTGGATGAAGGAAGCCTGACTTTTCGTGGCCCAGCGAAGGTTTATGAAAGCCAGGATGATGCAGTAGAGGCGATTCTGGGAGGCAAAGTCGTTGCGGGTGATGTTGTGGTTATCCGCTATGAAGGCCCGAAAGGCGGTCCCGGTATGCAGGAAATGCTCTATCCAACCACCTATTTGAAATCGATGGGACTGGGCAAAAGCTGTGCTCTTATCACTGATGGTCGTTTTTCAGGCGGAACATCTGGGTTGTCGATTGGGCATGCTTCCCCTGAAGCGGCTAGTGGTGGCGTGATTGGGTTGGTTTATGATGGAGATATCATCGACATTGATATTCCGAACCGTAAAATCCATCTGGATGTTAACGAAACAGAACTGGCCGTACGTACACAGGCTGAACTATCTCGTGGAGATCAGGCATGGACACCTAAATCCCGTGATCGTCAGGTTTCTTTTGCCTTGCGTGCTTATGCTTTACTGGCGACCAGTGCCGATAAAGGCGCTGTACGCGATAAAGCAAAATTAGGGGGCTGACTGTGGCAGTTTATCCTCTTAATGCTGAGCCAAAGGGAGCGGAATACCTCAAAGCCGCCTTGAGTGCACCGGTTTATGATGTCGCTCAGGTTACCCCGCTGCAAGAAATGGAAAAAATCTCTGCCCGTTTAGCAAATACCATTTTAGTTAAACGGGAAGATCGTCAGTTAGTACACAGTTTCAAATTGCGCGGTGCATACACGATGATTGCGGGTTTGACTGAGGAGCAGAAAGCGAAAGGCGTGATTACCGCTTCTGCGGGCAATCATGCACAGGGTGTGGCACTTTCTGCCAGCAAAGTGGGCACCAGAGCCATCATTGTCATGCCGATTGCCACGGCAGACATCAAAGTTGATGCAGTCCGCAGTTTTGGCGGTGAAGTCCTGTTATACGGTGCTAATTTTGATGAAGCTAAAGCCAAAGCCATCTCGATGGCAAAAGAGCGCGGCTATACTTTTGTACCACCGTTTGATCACCCTGCCGTGATCGCGGGGCAGGCAACACTGGCAATGGAACTTTTACAGCAGGACGTCCACCTTGATCGCATTTTTGTGCCGGTTGGTGGTGGCGGTTTGATTGCGGGTGTCGCAGTGCTGATCAAACAACTTGTACCGGAAATGAAAGTCATCGGAGTGGAAACCGAAGATTCTGCGTGTCTGAAAGCGGCACTGGAAGCAGGGTGTCCGGTTGACTTACCGAGAGTGGGGCTGTTTGCGGAAGGTGTTGCAGTCAAGCGTATCGGTGATGAAACATTCCGTTTATGCCAACTGTATGTCGATGATGTCATTACGGTGGATAGTGATGCCATCTGTGCCGCCATGAAAGATATTTTTGAGGATGTCAGGGCAATTGCCGAACCTTCCGGTGCTCTGGCTCTGGCGGGTTTGAAGAAATACGTACAGCAGCATCAGATTCAGGGAGAAAGGCTGGCACATATTCTCTCAGGTGCCAACGTGAATTTTCATGGCCTGCGTTACGTCTCTGAACGCTGCGAGCTGGGAGAGCAGCGTGAAGCACTACTGGCTGTCACAATACCTGAGCAAAAAGGAAGTTTCCTGAATTTTTGCCAGACGCTGGGAACACGTGTTGTGACAGAATTTAGTTACCGTTATTCAGATGCGACTAACCCTGCTGAAGCCTGCATTTTTGTTGGCGTACGGCTGAATCGAGGCAATGCAGAACGTCTTGAAATCATCAATGAGTTGAAAGCATCGGGTTATCAGGTCGCTGACTTTACCGATGATGAAATGGCAAAACTGCATGTTCGTTACATGATCGGTGGCCGTCCTGCCAAGCCATTACAGGAACGGCTATACAGTTTCGAATTTCCTGAATCGCCGGGCGCTTTATTAAAGTTTTTGCAGACACTGGGAACACATTGGAATATCACACTATTCCATTACCGCAGCCATGGGATGGATTACGGTCGCGTATTGGCTGCCTTTGAACTTTCAGGTGCGGAAGTACGTTTTGATCGCCATCTTGAGGATTTGGGTTATGAATACCATGATGAAACGAATAATCCTTCTTTTAACCTATTGTTGAAATAAGATTCTTTGATCATCGGCTTAAAAAATAGCACCTTGGCAGGTGCTATTTTCAGAATAAAGAATTGTTCACAACATCCCCCAAAATGCTTTAACCAATGGTTCCTGTAAGCGCTTACTCAGCGTACAGACGCCTAACTCAAACGGTTCGACCAGCGCAATATTCTCTAACAGGGACACACGATTGCGTACAGGTTCTGGGCTATTTTCGACGACAACCGCCGGGATCAGCGCGATACCGCAACCTAACGCAACCATCGAAACAATGGCTTCATGGCCTGAAACGGTGGCGTAAATCAAAGGATTAGGGATGCTATTCCGGCGAAACCAAAGTTCGATGCGTGTACGTGAAGGCCCATGTTCCGGCAGAATAAAAGGAATGGCATTCCAGTCAGGTTGTTCCTGTGTGGCAAGTGTTCTCACGGCACAAGGCAGGGAAGGGGCAATCAATACCAAAGGGATTTCACCTATTTTGGTAAAGCTGACATTATGGGGCAGTTTCTCCGGTTTGCCTGCAATGCCTAAATCAGCCTGATCAGATTGGATCCTATCGACGGCATCAGCGGCATCTCCCGTTGTTAGTTTTATTTCTACCAAGGGGTGCTCTGCCCGGAATTTATCCAGCACCTGCGGGAGATGGCTATAAGCCGCCGTAACTGAACAGAACAGACGTAATTCACCGCTCAATGAGGGACTCTGGTGATTTAATGAATGGCGTAACTGCTGATATTGCAGGAGCGTCTGTTGGGCAAATTGTTTTAGCTGTTCACCTGCGAAAGTGAGCTTGACTGTCCGGTTATCCCGCAGAAATAACGGATGTCCTAATAGTTCTTCAAGTCGTTGGATTTGGCGTGAAAGTGTGGATGGACTGACATGTATAGCTTTGGCCGTGCGTCCAAAGTGACAACTTTCTGCAAGATGTAAAAACAGTTTTAAATCACGTATATCCATCGAATTTTGGCCTTCTACCGTAACAAATTTGCTGTTGCATAAAATGCAACATAATCTTGTTAATATATCAATTTAAGCAATAGCTTTCATGGCATATATTGGAACGATGCAAACGACCTCACAACAATAACATCGGAGTCACCATGGCTAATTATTTTGATACGTTGAACCTGCGCCAGCAATTAGCGCAGTTAGGCAAATGTCGTTTTATGGCGCGGGAAGAATTTGCTGACGAAGCAGGATATTTAAAAGGCAAGAAAGTAGTCATTGTCGGCTGTGGTGCGCAAGGACTTAATCAGGGTCTAAACATGCGTGATTCTGGTTTGAATATTGCCTATGCATTGCGTCAAGAAGCGATTGAAGAAAAGCGCGCATCATGGCGTAAGGCAACGGAAAACGGCTTCAAGGTCGGCACCTATGAGGAGTTGATCCCACAGGCCGATTTGGTCATTAACCTAACACCAGACAAACAGCATTCTACGGTGGTTCAGGCAGTTCAGCCTTTGATGAAAGAAGGTGCTGCACTGGGATATTCTCACGGTTTCAATATCGTGGAAGTGGGTGAGCTGGTTCGTAAAGACATCACCGTCGTGATGGTTGCGCCTAAATGCCCGGGTACGGAAGTTCGTGAAGAATATAAACGTGGTTTCGGTGTCCCTACTTTGATTGCGGTGCATCCGGAAAACGATGTGAAAGGTGAAGGCATGGCCATCGCGAAAGCATGGGCTGCCGCAACGGGGGCTCATCGCGCTGGTGTACTGGAATCTTCTTTCGTGGCTGAAGTAAAATCGGACTTAATGGGTGAACAGACCATTTTATGCGGTATGTTACAGGCGGGTTCTCTGCTTTGTTATGACAAGCTGGTGGCAGAGGGAACAGAGCCGGGTTATGCCGGTAAGCTGATTCAATTTGGCTGGGAAACCATCACGGAAGCCCTGAAGCAAGGCGGCATAACATTGATGATGGATCGCCTGTCCAACTCAGCAAAACTGCGTGCTTATGCCCTTTCCGAACAGTTGAAGGTTATTTTAGCACCGTTGTTCCAGAAACATATGGATGACATCATTTCTGGAACGTTTTCTTCTACTATGATGGCAGACTGGGCAAATGACGATAAAAACCTGCTGACTTGGCGTGCAGAAACAGGCCAGACACCATTCGAAAACTACCCGGATCACAGCGGCAATATCAGCGAGCAGGAATACTTTGATCATGGCGTGCTGATGATAGCGATGGTCAAAGCTGGGGTGGAGCTGGCGTTTGAAACTATGGTGGATGCCGGCATTATTGAGGAATCAGCCTATTATGAATCGCTGCATGAACTGCCATTGATTGCGAATACCATTGCTCGTAAGCGTCTGTATGAAATGAATGTGGTGATTTCTGATACGGCGGAATATGGTAATTACCTGTTCTCTCACGTTGCGGTTCCACTACTGAAAGAAAAATTTATGGCTACCTTGCAGGCAGGGGACATGGGTAAACCCGTGGCAGACGGCAGTATCGATAATGCCCAATTACGTGATGTTAACGAAGCGATTCGTCACCATCCGATTGAGACTATTGGCCGTACTCTGCGTGGTTATATGACCGATATGCAACGCATTGCAGTGGGTGGATAATTTGCTTATCAGGTCGATCTGATAGAGATGAACCTCCATAAAATAACGCCCGATGAGATTCTATCAGGCGTTGTTTTTTATGGGAATTTACAGGCTAAGCTGTTGTTTCAGATCATCGATTGCCTGACGCTGTAAAGTTTCAAAAGGTGCTCTCGGTTGCTGCAATTCGAGTATGGCAAGAGCCGGATCAATGACTTCAGTGCGAACGCCAGACAATTCTTCCATTACGGCCAAACCACAGAAAGGCACATAGGCTTCGGAATAACCGCCTTCGTGTACCATCACCAGTTTGCCATGACAGAACTCATCCGCTATCTGCTGCATTTTACGCGTCATCTCACGGAAACTGTCACTATGCAGCTGCATCCGTGCCAGCGGATCAAAGCCATTGGCATCATAGCCACAGGCAATGATAATCAGCTCAGGCTGGTAACGTCGCAGTGCCGGCATGACAATTTGATCCATGGCATACATGTAGCTGTCATGACCCGCACCAGCCATCAGTGGAATATTGATATTGAACCCTTCACCCGGACCTTCGCCGATATCGCTTTCGCCGCTGTAACCTGCCGGATAGCAGCGATCCTGATGCAGTGAAATTGTCAGTACATCATCCCGTTGCCAAAAGATATGTTGTGTTCCATTACCGTGGTGCACATCCCAGTCGACGACGGCTACCCGGCCAAGGCCCAGTTGTTCTTTTGCTTTTTCAATCGCAAGAGAAATATTGGCGAGGAAACAGAAGCCCATGGCTTGATCGGGTAGGCAATGATGGCCGGGGGGACGAGAAAGGCTGTAGGCATTATCCAATTCACCTTGCAAGACGGCTTTTACTGCTGCATAGGTTAGCCCTGCGGACAGTTTGGCAATTTCATAACTGCCTGCACCCAGTGATGCTTCAGACCCCAATGTACCGCCGCCGTTATCGCTCAGATACTTAAAGCGCTGTAAATAAGATTCTGTGTGAACGAGCCTTAACGTTGCTTCATCAATAGGCTCGGCACTCATTAGCTCTAATGAGTGACTTAAACCGGAAACATCCATTAAGCTTTTCATTCTGCGTTTGGTTTCTGGTGATTCGGCATGTCCTGCCCCGCACGGCGGCTGTATCCATCCACCTACGGGAAATATGAAGGTATGCATGGAACCCATATTGTGCCAGAAACAGAGTTCATCAAAGAAAAAGCCAGTTTTACGTAGCATATTACACCCATTTTATTGATTCGATGATAATAAGATGATAGTGCTAATTAAGTTAAACAGATATTATGTGTTACTGTAAGTAGAGATTTACTATTGCATAGAAGAAGGTAATAAATCTATTTTTATAAAAAAAATTTCAATCTATATCACAAAATTAGATTATAAATAATAATGAATCCGCGACTAATTAAAATTGTTATTAAATATAAAATTTTTTGTACTCTTTAATTTATTGATATTTAAATGAAAGCAATGAAATAAATATTTATTATCATGATTTGACAAGCTAATGAATAATATATAATTGGGTTTTTTTGCCAGTATGTACAGATATAAAATAATAAGTGTTAAATAACAATAAGATATAAATTTATATCACTAAGATTAAGGTTGGTGTTTATTAGTATTAAGGAGAGGGATAATATTAATGTAAATAGAATATCGTAAAAGTTTATTTTTTCTTAATAATATAGTCATTGAAAGTATAATAAATAATTGTAAAAAATATTGGTTCGAAATTATATATGAGTAATATCTATAGGTATTCTATTTTATCTCACTTATCTTTATTAATTTAATATTAAAAATAAATATTTAAATTTTTTAATTGTTTATTATATAAAGAGTTTGTTGTTTTTTATTTCAATATAATTTGAAAAATAATTGTCATATAAGTGAGGGTTAAAAAATAGAATAACTTAATTATTTCGTCTCTCGATAACCAATTTATGTAAAGAAAATGCCCTTTCTGCTACACTTCTTACCTCTGATGTTTATCCTGATATAACCCCCTAAAAAGTATGCGATTAAATCCTAGTCAACAACAAGCGGTTGAATTTGTCACAGGGCCTTGTCTGGTTCTGGCAGGTGCAGGCTCCGGCAAGACCAGAGTAATCACCAATAAAATTGCCCACCTGATCCGTGCCTGTGGTTATCAGGCACGTCATATTGCCGCAGTGACTTTCACCAACAAAGCGGCACGGGAAATGAAAGAACGTGTCGCGCAGACTTTGGGGCGCAAGGAAACCAGAGGGCTGATGATTTCGACTTTCCATACTCTGGGTCTGGAAATCATCAAGCGTGAATACAAAGCGCTGGGTATGAAGAGTAACTTTTCGCTGTTCGATGATCAGGATCAGAGGGTACTGCTGAAAGATCTGACGGCGGATTTGCTGGAAGAAGATAAGGATCTATTGCAAAAACTGAACTCCAGTATTTCCAACTGGAAAAATGATCTGATGTCACCCGAGCAGGTGATTAGACAGGCTCGTTCGGCGCAGGAGCATCAATTTGCGGAGTGTTATCGCCGTTATGATCTGCATTTGAACAGTTGCAACGTTCTCGACTTCGATGACTTGATTACCAAACCGACGTTGCTGTTAATGCAGAATGAAGAGGTTCGGGAACGCTGGCAAAATAAAATTCGTTATCTGCTGGTGGATGAATATCAGGATACCAACACCAGTCAGTATCAATTGGTGAAACTATTAGTGGGCAATCGGGCACGTTTTACCGTAGTGGGTGATGATGACCAATCCATCTATTCATGGCGTGGTGCGCGCCCACAAAACTTGATCCTGCTGAATGAGGATTTTCCTCAGTTGAACGTGATCAAACTGGAACAGAATTATCGTTCATCAGGGCGGATATTGAAGGCCGCGAATATTCTGATTGCTAATAATCCCCATGTATTTGAGAAAAAACTGTTTTCAGAACTGGGCTATGGTGATCCGCTCAGGGTGATCGAAGCAAATAATGAAGATCATGAAGCAGAGCGAGTCGTGGGAGAGTTGCTCGCTCATCACTTTATTAATAAAACCGAATATAAAGATTACGCCATTCTATATAGAGGCAATCATCAGTCTCGTATTTTTGAAAAAATGCTGATGCAAAACCGTATTCCTTATCGCATTTCTGGGGGAACTTCATTCTTTTCCCGCCCTGAAATAAAGGATTTACTCTCTTATCTGCGGGTGTTGACTAATCCCGACGATGACAGTGCATTTCTACGGATCGTCAATACCCCACGTCGAGAAATCGGCGCGATGACAATCCAGAAATTGGGCGAGTGGGCAAATCAGCGTAACAAAAGCTTGTATCACGCCAGTTTTGATCTCGGTCTGGAGCAGAGTCTGACAGGTCGCGGGCTGGCTGCGCTACAGCACTTTACCCACTGGATGGATGAAATTTCCCGCCAGGCCGAGCGTGAGCCATTGCTGGCAGTGCGGGATTTGCTGCGCGGTATGGACTATGAAAGCTGGCTGTATGAAACGTCACCTAGCCCAAAAGCGGCTGAAATGCGGATGAAAAACGTCAATCAGCTTTTTACTTGGATGAGTGAAATGTTTGAAGGGGATGACCTGAATGAACCGATGACGCTGTCGCAAGTTGTGGCGCGTTTTACCCTGCGAGACATGCTGGAACGTGGGGAAGACGATGAGGAATTGGATCAGGTTCAGCTGATGACATTGCATGCATCCAAGGGGTTAGAGTTCCCTTATGTTTTTCTGGTGGGTATGGAAGAAGGTTTGTTGCCGCATCAAAGCAGCATTGATGAAAATAATATCGACGAAGAGCGACGTCTGGCTTATGTCGGGATCACCCGAGCGCGGCGGGAGCTATTTTTTACCCTCAGCAAAGAGCGTCGTCAGTATGGTGAGCTGATTCGGCCTGAACCGAGCCGATTTTTGCTGGAGTTGCCGCAGGATGATTTGCACTGGCCGAGAGGCAAAAAGATGATCAGTGCAGAAGATCGAATGAAGCAAGGGCAATCGCGTCTTGCTGATATCAAATCCCGTTTGGGGCTTGGTCAGAAAAACAGCGATAAATAAAATCTGATGAATACCCTGTATTCGCGTTGAATACAGGGATAGGTAGATTATCCGAGATGGGAGTTATTCTGCTCTTCAAGGAACAATGTCCACTGAATATAACTTTGCCACTGGATTTCCTGATGTAAGGCTTCAGCCCTGAGTGGATGCTGCATTTGCCACTGATAGGGCAGGGTGATGGTGAGCGTCTCATTTTCAACCCGCAGCCGCAAGGCCGGCAAAGTATCATCTTGCCGACGGCTGGCAAAAATAATAGCCAGACGTAACAAGCGGCATAATTGCTGTGCCTGTAACGGTGGCAAGGCATTTTGCTGACTGAGTGAGGCCAGATCTATAGGGCCGCTTTGATTGTTCAACAGCGTTGCCAGTAATCTTTTTTGGGCGGGAGTATAACCGGGAAGATCCAAATGACTGATGAGATACGCTGAATGAGCCGGGCCTTGGCGAAAATCGACACATAAGCCGATTTCATGAAGTAGACAGGCGCTGGTCAACAACTCGCGACATCGGGCATCCAGATTCCATACCGTGGCGACCTGCTGACAAAAATGTTCGGCCAGTTGTTTGACACGCAGAGCTTGTTCAATATCCAGTTGAAAACGATGTTGAATATTGCACAGGGTTCTTGTACGGATATCCTGCTCAATGGGGAAATCCAGCATCCCATAAACCAGCCCCTCACGCAGTGCACCTCCCGCAAGGATCATGCTTTCTATGTTCAGTGCCTGAAAGATGGCAATTAAAATTGCCAGCCCGCTAGGGAAAACTAATGCCCGTTCCAATGTCAGCCCGTCGATTTCAAGCTCTTCCAGCTTGCCGCACTCAATCGCCTTGTATTTAAGCTGTTGTAGCTTCGGCAGGGTGATAAGTTCATCCATTCCCTGTGCGATCATGATTTCCTGCAACGCCTGCACTGTACCGGAGGCACCAACACAAATCTGCCAACCCTGCTTAAGCAGGGTCGTGGTGATAGGGGCGAGAATATGATGGGCAGCGGATTCTGCCTGTGCAAAGTTTTCTTCTGTCAGGCTGCGATCATTGAAGTAGCGTTCCAGCCAGGTGACACAACCCACTTCAAGGCTGAACAACTGATTGGCTTTTGCTCCGGTGCCTGTAACCAATTCTGTACTGCCACCACCAATATCCACCACAAGACGCTTTTCAGACCCACCTGTCGTGTGGGCAACACCTTGATAAATCAGCCGAGCTTCTTCTTCACCACTGATGATTTTGACTGGATTGCCCAATATTTCAGAGGCTTTCCCGACAAAATCAGCCGAATTTACAGCCAATCGCAATGTTGCCGTAGCGACAACGCGGATCTGCGAGGCAGGGATATCCTGCAAATATTCGGAAAATAGGCGAAGGCACTGCCATCCCCGCTCCATTGCCTGTTGTGATAAATGGTTATTTTTATCCAACCCAGTGGCCAGCCTGACCTTGCGCTTGATACGGGTGACCACTTGAATGCTACCAGATACTTCACGGACAACCAGCATGTGAAAACTGTTTGAGCCTAAATCGATAGCGGCATAGAGCGAAGAAGAACTCAGCATAGTATTACTCAGCCTGGATGTTTACGGTTGCGAGTCGGATTTCCACGGCGCGACATATTGGTGCGCCGTGGGTGCCCTCCTGAACGAGCGCGGTTACGGCGCTTGGGTACAGGTAAATCCATCAGCAGTGCATCACTGTTATATTTGCTTACAGGGATCTGATGCTGGATATACTCTTCGATCGACGTTAAATTCAGAGCGTATTCTTCACATGCCAGACTGATTGAATGCCCGCTTTCTCCTGCGCGACCCGTACGGCCAATGCGGTGGACGTAATCTTCACAGTCGTCCGGCAGATCATAGTTAAATACATGGGTTACAAAAGGAATATGCAGACCGCGGGCAGCAACATCAGTGGCGACCAGAATATCCAGATTTCCCAGACTGAATTCTTCCAAAATACGCAGACGTTTTTTCTGCGCAACATCACCCGTCAGCAGACCAACACGATGCCCATCGGCAGCCAGATGGGCCCAGATATCTTCGCAGCGGTGTTTGGTATTGGCAAAAATGATGCAGCGATCTGGCCACTCTTCTTCCAGCAGGGTCTGTAACAGACGCATCTTTTCTTCATTGGAAGGATAAAACAGCTCTTCCTGAATGCGATGCCCCGTTTTCTGTAAGGGTTCCACTTCCACATATTCAGGACTATTCATCTGTTCAAAGGCGAGTTCACGCACTCGATAAGACAGGGTAGCGGAAAACAGCAGATTCATTCGCTGAGCGGCAACAGGCATCCGGCGGAACAGCCAGCGGATATCTTTGATAAAGCCCAAATCGTACATGCGATCGGCTTCATCCAGTACCACAACCTGAACAGCATTAAGATTGACATATCCTTGTTTGGTGTAATCGATTAAACGACCTGTTGTGCCAATCACGATATCGACGCCAGATTCCAGAACCTTAAGCTGCTTATCATAGCCGTCGCCACCGTAGGCAAGCCCCATTTTCAGTCCCGTGGCTTCTGCCAACTCCTCCGCGTCAGAGTAAATCTGGACGGCTAATTCGCGGGTGGGGGCCATAATCAGCGCCCTTGGCTGATTGGTTTTGTGATCTGCCGCAGCAGGATGGGTCAGTAAATAATGAAAAGTAGACGTCAGAAATGCCAGCGTCTTGCCCGTTCCGGTTTGTGCCTGCCCCGCAACATCTCGGCCTTCGACAGTAAAAGGCAAAGTTAGCGCCTGTATTGGCGTGCAGTTGGAAAAGCCCTTTTTATCAAGGGCTTCAATGACCTTGGGGTGCAATGCGAAGTCGGAAAACTTCTTTTCTGTCAAATGTGTTTTGCTCATAGTGTGGTAGAATATCAGTTAACTATTGCTTTAAGAAAGTGTATCCGCTGAAATAAAGACACGTTTATGTTGGTTAATGTACACTGGGACCGTAAAAAATTTTACTTTGGAGCAAAAATAATGAACGAGAAGATTATAAGTGATCGTATCATCCATTTGGCTGATGCGGATTTTGATGCAAAAAAATTAAATGTAAAAGGCGCAGTTCTCATCGAATTCTGGGCTGAATGGTGTGGTCCCTGTAAAATGATTGCCCCTATTTTAGACGAAGTTTCCGAAGAATACGCAGGCAAACTGACAGTTGCCAAACTGAACGTTGATGATCACGAACAAACACCAAAAGCTCATGGTATTCGCGGTATTCCAACACTGATGTTGTTTAAAGATGGTGAAAAGGTCGCAACGCAAGTAGGGGCTTTGTCAAAAACGCAACTGAAAGCGTTTTTAGACTCACATATCTAATTTAGAGTCTGATCACAGTAATCACGGGCGTTTAGCGGATAAAGTGATTTATCTTACTGACCGCTAGACGTCTGCAACGAAGCATGGTAAGTTAGCAGTCATGTGCTTGTATGAAGCATTGCATCAGTGGATTCTTCAATCTATATAAAGAATTGACATTAAGCATGTTACATACTAAACAATCTGTAGTGTCTGATAAATCTGTTATCTCTGGTTCATCTGAAGTATCTGATGGCATATCGCATTTGGCAAAGTATTTGAGAGCATATATACGGGAATCATTCGGTATATAGCTTGGTGCTGACAGCGTCTCTATGTTAAGCATCTTTATGTCGCGCTTTTTTATATCTCAATCGTTATTGAGATAGTATTTGCTGAAGTTGTGTTTACTGAGACAGTACTCACATTGAGATAATGCTTACGATAAGATAGTTTTTATGATGAGATAGTTCTTATATTTGAAATTAACCACGTTTCGTTACTATTATCTCAGCCGTGTTTTGACAGTTTGTCAGCCTTATTTTGAAATCAATCTGAGTACTTCAAACTATTGCCTTGTAATATTAGTTAATATGTTAAAAGGTTTTATTCGTTTCTGGTACAAATAAACAGGCACCGATAACGCTGCCATACCATTCACGTTCATAGTTCGAGATATACCCCGAGTTAAAGAACCCACCATTATGAATCTTACCGAATTAAAGAATACGCCGGTATCTGAGTTGATTACTCTCGGCGAAAATATGGGGCTGGAAAACCTGGCTCGTATGCGCAAACAAGACATTATTTTTTCTATTCTCAAACAGCATGCGAAGAGTGGAGAAGATATTTTCGGAGATGGGGTACTGGAGATATTGCAGGATGGATTTGGTTTCCTCCGTTCCGGAGACAGCTCCTACCTTGCAGGTCCCGATGATATCTACGTTTCTCCTAGCCAAATCCGTCGTTTTAACCTCCGTACTGGTGATACCATTTCAGGTAAAATTCGCCCACCAAAAGAAGGTGAACGCTATTTTGCCCTGTTGAAAGTTAACGAAGTTAACTTTGACAAGCCTGAAAACGCCCGTAATAAAATCCTGTTTGAGAACCTGACTCCACTTCATGCCAACAATCGTCTGCGCATGGAGCGTGGCAATGGTTCTACTGAAGATTTGACTGCACGTGTTCTGGATTTGGCAGCACCTATTGGCCGTGGGCAGCGTGGCCTGATTGTTGCTCCGCCAAAAGCAGGTAAAACCATGCTGCTGCAAAACATTGCGGCTAACATTGCCAACAACTACCCAGACTGCGTCTTGATGGTTCTGCTGATCGATGAGCGTCCAGAAGAAGTCACTGAAATGCAGCGTCTGGTAAAAGGTGAAGTGATTGCTTCAACCTTTGATGAACCTGCTTCTCGTCACGTACAAGTGGCTGAAATGGTTATCGAAAAAGCAAAACGTCTGGTTGAGCACAAAAAAGACGTTATTATCCTGCTGGATTCCATTACCCGTCTGGCTCGTGCGTATAACACTGTAGTTCCTGCTTCCGGTAAGGTACTGACCGGTGGTGTGGATGCTAATGCACTGCATCGTCCAAAGCGTTTCTTTGGTGCGGCTCGTAACGTTGAAGAAGGTGGTAGCCTGACCATTATCGCAACTGCGCTGGTTGATACGGGTTCCAAGATGGACGAAGTTATTTACGAAGAATTTAAAGGTACAGGTAACATGGAACTGCACCTGTCCCGTAAGATCGCTGAAAAACGCGTCTTCCCTGCCATTGATTACAACCGCTCTGGTACACGTAAAGAAGAATTGCTCACTACGCAGGATGAACTGCAAAAAATGTGGATCTTGCGTAAGATCATCCATCCGATGGGCGAAGCTGATGCGATGGAATTCCTTATCAACAAGCTGGCTATGACAAAAACAAACGAAGAATTCTTCGACTTTATGAAACGTTCATAGTTTGTAACTGATAAATAGTCATTTCGTCAAAACGCCACAAGAATGTGGCGTTTTTTTATCAAGGGATTAACCTGTTCGCCTGAAATGGTACATATTTTGCATCTTTTTCATCAGATTAAGTGAGTGTTTTCTGGGCGCAATCATTTACAAATGCTTAGGAAACCATTATTAGTCATGCTCTACAGCTTACATTATCTATTTGCTTTATTTTTATACATAGACAGAATGTCTTCTTTATTAACAGGGAACTTATGGATTTGGTGTCGAATGGAACATCCATAAGTCAATGAATAATAGATGATCCATCATTATTTTACAGAGAGTTGTTATTGTGAATATTCCCAGTATGAGTGTCGAAATTTTTTGCATATTTATATTTTCATCCGTGTTTCTGTTTGTGGCACGCAAGGTGGCAAAAATTATCGGCCTTGTTGATAAGCCGAATTACCGCAAGCGCCACCATGGATTAATCCCTCTGGTAGGTGGTATCTCTGTCTTTTTTGGCGTTTTTTTTGCTTTTGCTATAACAAAAGAATTTATACCTCATAAATGGTTATATCTGGCTTGTGCGGGAATATTGGTTTTTATCGGCGCGTTAGATGACCGTTTTGATATTAGTGTGAAAATTCGGGCAGCAATTCAGGCACTGGTTGGCATCAGCATGATGTATTTTGCTGATCTCAAAATTGAAAGTTTGGGCAGCGCTTTTGGTTCATGGGAAATGACACTGGGTCCATTCAGCTACGTTGTTACTTTGTTTGCTGTCTGGGCTGCCATTAACGCCTTTAACATGGTTGATGGGATTGATGGCTTGTTGGGTGGTCTGTCCAGTGTTTCTTTCGGGGCATTGGGAATTTTGCTATATGTAAACGGTAATACGGCACTGGCGTTTTGGTGTTTTGCGTTTATCGCGGGAATATTACCTTATATTTTTCTCAATCTGGGGCTACTCGGGAAACGTTTCAAAGTTTTTATGGGAGATGCGGGAAGCACTCTGATCGGCTTTACCATTATCTGGTTGCTGACTGAAACAACTCAGGGCGAACACAGTTCGATTAATCCAGTGACTGCATTGTGGATTATCGCGATCCCATTAATGGATATGGTTGCCATTATGTATCGCCGACTACGCAAGGGTATGAGTCCGTTTTCGCCCGATCGCCAGCATATTCACCACTTGATCATGCGTGCGGGTTTCACTTCCCGTCAGGCATTTATCTTAATTACCGTGGCCGCTGCTTTATTGGCATCGATAGGGATCATTGGTGAACACCTGAGTTTTGTGCCTGAGTGGGTTATGTTGGCATTGTTTTTGCTTGCATTTATGTTGTATGGCTATTGCATCAAACGAGCATGGCGGGTAGCCCGTTTTATTAAACGGTGCAAGCGTCGTATGCGCCGGGCAGTCAGCCATCACTAAAAACATTTGGCTTATCAAAGAGGTTTTGGGCAGTGATAAACTCAGAAACGAAATCTAAGCAGGATCAATCTGTTATAGAGCATGAGTTGGATATTCGTGCACTGTGTCATGCTCTGTGGCGCGGAAAGATATGGATTATCGCACTGGCAATGATTTTCGCTGCCGTTGCTTTAGGTGCGTCGTACCTGATGCAGCAGAAATGGAGCGCAACCGCTATTGTGGATTTACCGACGACCAATGATCTGGGGAGTTACTATTCACAACAACAATTTTTGCGCAATCTGGATACTCACATCAATGCCTCTCCAGAGGTACAACTGCCGACTATTTCAGATGGTGCATACAAGGAATTCATCACACAGGTGGTGGCGTATGATACCCGCCGCGAATTCTGGCTTCAGTCTAATTATTACAAACAGTACAGAGAAGGTAATGAGAAAGCAGATGCGGTATTGCTGGAAGAGTTAATTAATACGATTCAAGTGGTACGGCGTGATGATAAAAAATTACCGAATGAAGTCATAAAATTGACGGCAGAAACGGCAGTGAATGCTAATCAGTTTCTGCGAGAGTATATGGCGTTTGCCAATCAACGTGCGAGTACTCACCTGAACAATGAGATTAAAGGTGCGTGGGCAACCCGTATCCAGTCGATGAAAGCGCTGGTCAAACGTCAGGAAATGGTCGCCAAGGCGATGTACAATCGCAAACTGAATGTCTTACAGCAATCATTGAAAATAGCTGAAAAACAAGGCATCAACCGTAATCAAACAGACATTCCCATTGAAGAATTACCTGAATCCCAGATGTTTATGATGGGGGCGCCATTACTGCAATCACAAATTGAAACCTTGGAAGCCACTGGGCCTAATTACAGCATTGATTATGATCAAAACATAGCGATGTTGGCTACATTGAATGTTGGCCCGACTCTGCAAAATACTTTCCAGACCTACCGTTACCTCAGAACCCCTGAGGTGCCTGTCAACCGAGACAGTCCCCGCCGTGTATTCATGATGATTATGTGGGGAGCTATTGGTCTGTTGGTCGGAGCTGGAGTCGCGCTGACAAGGCGTTCGCACACATAAAATCAGCTCAAATAAGTTTTATTCGGGGAATACAAAATAATGACTATTTCCGATGGTCTGTATGCTACATACACATATATCGGAAGCAGGGATAGAAATGGCGGTAAAAAAGCGCCCTTTTCTGGAAGCATCAGTAATGATTGACAAAATAAGAGAGCCACTGTGAAAGTGTTGACTGTGTTTGGTACTCGGCCGGAAGCTATCAAAATGGCTCCTTTGGTACACGCATTGGCCAAGGATGCTGCCTTTGACGCAAAAGTGTGTGTGACTGCACAGCATCGGGAGATGTTGGATCAGGTACTGCATTTGTTTGATATCACGCCAGATTTTGACCTCAATATTATGAAAAAAGGGCAGGATCTTACGGATATCACGTGTCGTATCCTTGAAGGCATGAAGCCAGTATTAGAAGAGTTCAAACCAGATGTAGTGTTGGTGCATGGTGATACCGCGACCACAATGGCGACCAGCTTGGCCGCTTTCTATCAGCGCATTCCGGTAGGCCATGTTGAAGCTGGCTTGAGAACTGGTGATCTTTACTCCCCGTGGCCGGAGGAGGCCAACCGTAAAATCGCAGGTCATCTGGCGATGTATCATTTTGCGCCGACAGAAAACTCTCAAAATAATCTCCTGAAAGAGTCCATTAGCGAAAACTCTATTTTTGTGACAGGTAATACGGTTATTGACGCTCTGCTGTGGGTACGTGATCGCATTGTGAGTGATGACGCGCTGAGTGGCCAACTTGCTAAGCTTTACCCCTTTATTGACCCGAATAAAAAAATGATTCTGGTGACAGGCCACCGCCGTGAGAGCTTTGGTGGCGGATTTGAGCGTATTTGTGAAGCGTTGGCACAGGTAGCCAGAGCACACCCTGAAGTTCAGGTCGTTTATCCTGTTCACTTGAACCCGAATGTCAGCGAGCCTGTTAAACGCATTCTGCATGACATGGATAACGTTATTCTCATTAATCCACAGGACTATCTGCCATTTGTCTACTTAATGAATCATGCCTATATGATTCTGACAGACTCTGGTGGGATTCAGGAAGAAGCCCCTTCTTTAGGGAAACCCGTTCTGGTTATGCGTGACACCACGGAGCGGCCAGAAGCCGTCGATGCGGGTACAGTGCGGCTGGTGGGAACAAAAACGCAGACCATCGTTGAGGAAGTCACGCGCCTATTAACGGATGACATCGCTTATCAGCAAATGAGCCGCGCTCATAACCCTTATGGTGATGGTCAGGCTTGCCAGCGAATTCTTGAAGCATTGAGGAAAAATCAGGTGACATTATGAGCTTTGAAACAATTTCTGTGATCGGCCTTGGTTATATCGGCTTGCCAACTGCTGCGGCATTCGCTTCCCGCAAAAAAAACGTCATCGGTGTGGATGTCAACCAACATGCGGTAGAGACAATTAACCGTGGCGCGATTCATATTGTTGAACCTGATCTGGACAAAGTGGTGAAAACCGCTGTTGAAGGCGGTTACCTGAAGGCCGTGACTTGTCCGCAGGCTGCGGATGCTTTCCTGATTGCAGTACCAACGCCGTTTAAGGGCGAGCATGAGCCAGACATGGCCTATGTGCGTTCTGCGGCAGAATCGATAGCGCCAGTTTTGAAAAAAGGGGATTTGATCATTTTGGAATCCACTTCTCCCGTTGGTGCAACCGAACAGATGGCAGAATGGCTGGCAGCGGCACGTCCTGAGCTATCATTCCCACAGCAGGCAGGCGAAAATGCAGACATTGATATCGCGTACTGTCCTGAGCGTGTTCTACCGGGTCAAGTCATGGTGGAATTGATCAAGAACGATCGTGTAGTGGGTGGCATGACATTAAAATCGTCCCGCAGGGCGAGCGAGCTGTACAAAATTTTCCTTGAAGGCGAATGCGTTGTCACTAATGCCAAAACGGCAGAAATGTGCAAATTGACTGAAAACAGTTTCCGTGATGTCAATATTGCCTTTGCCAACGAACTTTCCCTGATCTGTTCCGAACAGGGGATTAATGTCTGGGAACTCATCAGTCTGGCAAACCGTCATCCACGCGTCAATATCCTGCAACCAGGCCCTGGCGTAGGCGGGCACTGTATCGCGGTAGATCCGTGGTTTATCGTGTCCCAGAACCCGGCACAATCTCGCTTGATTCATACCGCGCGTCTGGTGAATGACGGCAAGCCGCTTTGGGTGGTTGATCAAGTGAAAGCCGCAGTAGCGGGCTGTCTGGTGGAGAGCGGCAAGCGGGCGGATGAAATCAAAATCGCCTGTTTTGGTCTGGCTTTTAAACCGAACATTGATGACTTACGGGAAAGCCCCGCTGTTCATATCACGAAGATGGTGGCACAGTGGCATGTTGGTCAAACTGTGGCGGTTGAGCCGAATGTTCATGAATTGCCGAATTCGCTGAAAGAGAGTGTGGAATTAATCGATATGCAACAAGCATTGAATGAAGCCGACGTTGTTTTGATGCTGGTGGATCACAGCCAGTTCAAGGCAATTGCCGGCAGAGAAATAAAACAAAAATGGGTTGTTGATACAAAAGGAGTTTGGCGTTGAAACGTATTCTGATTACGGGTGGTGCGGGTTTCATTGGTTCTGCTGTTGTTCGCCATATTATCAATCATACCGAAGACAGCGTTGTTGTTGTTGATAGTTTGACTTATGCGGGTAATCTTGAGTCACTGGCATCGGTGGTTGATCATCCGCGTTATGCCTTTGAGCAGGTTGATATCTGCCAGCGTGATGCATTGGATCGTGTATTTCAGCAGTACCAGCCGGATGCCGTCATGCACCTTGCGGCCGAAAGTCATGTGGATCGCTCCATTGATGGGCCTGCCGCCTTTATCGAAACCAATATTATGGGTACCTATGTCTTGCTGGAAGCATCCCGCGCATTCTGGCAGCAACTGGATCAGGAAAAACAGGCTGCATTCCGTTTCCATCACATTTCAACCGATGAAGTGTATGGTGATTTGCATGGCGATGAGGGTTTTTTCACAGAAACTACACCTTATGCACCGAGTAGCCCTTATTCCGCGTCAAAAGCATCCAGTGATCATTTAGTCAGAGCCTGGCGTCGTACTTATGGCTTACCGACCGTGATCACCAACTGTTCGAATAACTATGGCCCTTATCACTTTCCGGAAAAACTGATCCCTCTGATCATCTTGAATGCATTGGCAGGAAAGCCATTGCCTGTCTATGGCAAGGGAGAGCAGATCCGTGACTGGTTGTATGTGGAAGACCACGCGCGCGCTCTGCATCTCGTGGCTACCACGGCAGAACCGGGTGAAAATTATAACATTGGTGGGCATAACGAGCGCAGAAACATTGATGTTGTAGAGACTATCTGTGAACTGCTGGAAGAGCTGCGTCCTGTCAAACCCGCAGGTATTGTCTGTTACCGTGACCTGATTACCCATGTGGCGGATCGTCCGGGGCATGATATGCGTTATGCCATTGATGCGGCGAAAATTGAGCGCGAATTGGGTTGGACTCCTCAGGAAACCTTCGAATCTGGTATTCGCAAGACTGTGCAATGGTATCTGGAGAATGAGAATTGGTGGCGTCGGGTTCAGGACGGTTCTTATGCGGGTGAACGTCTTGGTCTGGCGAATGAATAAACCTGTCTGGGAGATGACATGAAAGGAATTATACTCGCGGGAGGCTCCGGCACTCGTCTGTATCCAATAACACGCGGCGTCTCAAAGCAGTTATTGCCCATTTATGATAAGCCGATGATCTACTATCCACTGTCGGTCTTAATGCTGGCAGGGATCCGCGATATCCTGATTATTTCCACGTCGGAAGACTTGCCTGCTTTCAAACGCTTATTGGGCAATGGCGAACAGTTTGGTATTCGCCTGAGCTATGCAGTGCAACCTTCTCCTGATGGCTTGGCACAGGCATTTATCATTGGTGAAGAATTCATTGGCAATGATGCCTGCTGTCTGGTGCTCGGAGATAATATCTACTTTGGTCAGGCGTTTAGTCCGAAACTGCAAAGTGTCGTTGCCCGTCAGACTGGAGCAACGGTATTCGGTTACCAAGTGATGGATCCTGAACGGTTTGGTGTCGTGGAGTTTGATGAGCAATACCGCGTCCTTTCGATTGAAGAAAAACCCGCCCGGCCGAAATCAAACTGGGCAGTCACCGGGCTTTATTTCTACGACAACAAAGTGGTGGATTTAGCCAAACAAGTGAAGCCTTCTGCCCGTGGCGAGCTGGAAATCACCAGCATTAACCAAATGTATCTGGAACGCGGCGAATTGAACGTTGAACTATTGGGGCGCGGGTTTGCGTGGCTGGATACCGGCACCCATGACAGCCTGATTGAGGCCAGTACTTTTGTGCAGACCGTCGAAAAACGGCAGGGATTCAAAATCGCCTGCCTGGAAGAGATCGCATGGCGTCACGGCTGGTTGGATGATGAACAGTTAAAAGCCGCGGCTGCCGAGTTGGCAAAAACGGGCTACGGCAAATACCTGATGGACTTGCTCCATGTCTATTCACGCCAATATTGAACCACTGGCATGGGATAGCCAATTTTTCGGTTTGTCCACTGCCCGTTTGAATTTTTCACCGCAGGCGTCAGTGCTGACGACAGCTCAGTTAGATGAGTATGCACTGGTACAGGCGAAAGTCCCTGCCCGGCAGACGGATATCATTGACGGATTATCTGCTTTGGGCTTTTCACTGGTGGAAGGTGAGGCGGATTTTTTGCTGCCGGTGGATTCTGGCGCGATGAGTTACAGAAATGCAACCGGAATTCAGTCGGAACAAGCGCTGATTTCTGCAACATCGCAGGATATACCTGTATTGACGGCAGCCGCAGCCAGTGTATTCAAGGCCAGCCGCTTTCGGGTGCCTTGGTATCAGCCTGATGATAGCGGTCGGTTTTACGCGGCTTGGGTTGAAAAAGCCGTTTTGGGTACTTTTGACCATGAATGCTTGCTCGTCAACGATGAGTGCGGTCAAATTATCGGCTTTGTCACCCTGAGAGATATCGGTAGCCATGAAGCCCGTATTGGCTTACTGGCAGCCCTTCCGGGCAATTATCACCGGGGCATTGGTAAAAAATTAATGTCGGCGGCGCAGCGGTGGTGTGAAAACCACCAGATACAGCGGCTGAGAGTGGCAACACAAATCAGCAACATCACTGCCTTGCGTCTTTATACACGTAGTGGTGCAACAATTGAAAGCACCGCATATTGGTTATACAGAGGATGAGATGATTCCATTTAATAAACCACCAGTAGTCGGCACGGAACTGGAATATATGCAACAGGCGATGGGCAGTGGCAAATTATGCGGCGATGGTCACTTCACTAAACGCTGTGAAGAGTGGATGGAACAGCATTTTAACTGTCTGAAGGTGCTGCTGACACCATCTTGTACAGCGGCATTGGAAATGGCGGCCATTTTGCTGAATATCCAGCCGGGTGATGAAATCATCATGCCGAGCTACACCTTTGTTTCGACCTCCAACGCCTTTGTCCTGCGTGGTGCAACCATCGTTTTCGTGGATATCCGCACAGACACGATGAATATGGATGAAACCAAGATTGAAGCTGCCATTACAGACCAAACCCGTGCCATTGTGCCAGTGCATTATGCGGGTGTTGCCTGTGAAATGGATACCATCATGGCGCTGGCGGAAAAATATAACCTGTATGTGGTGGAAGATGCAGCCCAAGGCGTGATGTCCACCTATAAAGGCCGCGCACTCGGTACTATTGGCCATATCGGTTGTTTCAGTTTTCACGAAACCAAGAACTACTCTTCCGGCGGTGAAGGGGGGGCGATATTAATCAACGATGAATCAATGATCCCCCGGGCTGAAATCATTCGTGAAAAAGGGACTAACCGTAGCCAATTCTTCCGTGGACAGGTGGATAAATACACGTGGCGCGATATTGGCTCCAGCTATTTGCTGTCTGATTTGCAAGCTGCATACCTTTGGGGGCAGCTGGAAATTGCTGAGAATATCAACCAGCGTCGCTTATCCCTGTGGGATAACTATTATCAGGCATTGCAGCCATTCGCAGAAGCGGGGCATCTGACCTTGCCCGTTGTGCCGGAGGGTCTGGAACATAATGCTCATATGTTCTATATCAAACTAAAGGATGTCGAGGAGCGCGGCGCATTCAACCGCTATATGCAAGAAGCAAATATTCTGACCGTGTTCCATTACGTAGCATTACATACGAGCCCGGCGGGTGAAAAATGTGGCCGTTTCCATGGAGAAGATCGCTTTACGACCAGCGACAGTGAGCGGTTGGTGCGTTTGCCAATGTTTTATAACATTACTGATGAAGAGCAGCAGGTAGTTATCAACCGTATCAAGGAATTTTTTGCCTGATATGTCACTTGCTAAAGCTTCTGTATGGACGGCGGGTTCCACACTAATCAAAATCGGTGTGGGGCTGCTGGTCATTAAACTTCTGGCGGTGTCCTTCGGCCCAGCGGGTGTTGGGCAGGCGGGCAACTTTCGCCAATTGATTACCGTACTGGGCGTGCTGTCTGGTGCGGGGATTTTTAACGGTGTCACCAAATACGTGGCGGAACACCATCAGCAGCCGGAAAAACTTAGGGCGATACTGGGTACTTCGTCTTCGATTATTCTGGGGTTTTCCACCCTGTTGGCCGTTATTTTTCTCTTGTTCACTGACGCCATCAGTATCGGCCTGTTTGGTCACAATAATTACAAAACAGTTGTGCAGGCGCTTGCATTGATCCAAATGGGCATTGCTTACGCCAACTATTTTCTGTCCATTCTGAAAGGTTTCAGGGATGCTCAGGGCAACGCACTGTCGATTATTCTGGGTAGCCTGACAGGAATGATTGCCTATGGCCTCTGTTATTGGCTGGGAGGCTATGAAGGCGCACTAGCGGGTTTGGCTTTGGTGCCGGCTTTGGTGGTTCTGCCGGCAGGGTTGATGATCCTGCGCAGTAAAGTGATTACGTTTTCAGCATTAAAGCCCATGTGGGATCGTGTGATTGCCAGCCATCTGGGAAAATTTACGCTGATGGCGCTACTGACGTCCATTACGCTGCCAGTGGCTTATATCATGATGCGAAATCTGATGGCAGAGCGTTATAGCTGGGAGGAGGTCGGAATTTGGCAGGGGGTGAGCAGCATTTCGGATGCCTATTTGCAGTTTATCACCGCCTCTTTCACCGTCTATTTGTTGCCGACACTCTCCCGATTGGAGAGTAAGCAAGAAATTACTGGCGAAATCGTCAAAGCACTGAAGTTTGTGTTACCCGCCGTTGCTGCAGCCAGCTTTTCAGTTTGGCTGTTGCGTGATTTTGTGATCTGGCTTCTGTTTTCAGATAAATTCACCGCGATGCGGGATCTATTCGCATGGCAGCTGGTGGGCGACGTTTTGAAAGTTGGCGCTTATGTTTTTGGTTATCTGGTGATAGCGAAAGCGGCGCTGCGTTTTTATGTACTGACTGAAATCAGTCAATTTCTGCTGCTGGCCGGCTTTTCTCATTGGCTGATACCTGAAAATGGAGCACTAGGGGCGGCGCAGTCATACATGGCAACTTACATTATTTATTTCATCCTTTGTTGTAGCGTATTTATTATTTATCGCAGGCGAGCATGACAATCCTAATTCACGTCTTGGGATCGGATATTCCACATCACAATCAAACGGTATTGCGTTTCTTTAATGACGTCTTGGCTCAGGAAATGATTTTTCCAGCTAAACCGTGTTTTATGGTGGTGTCCAAAGACCACACATGGCTATCTAATTACCCGGCCTTGGCGATCACGGTTTATGGCAGCAAAGCTGCTTTGGCGCGTGCTGTGATAGAGAAAGCGCAGGCAGACAGAAAGACCCGTTTCTTTTTCCACGGCCAGTTCAATGCGGCTTTGTGGCTGGCTTTATGGGTTGGCAAAATCAAACGCCATCAATTCTGGTGGCACGCTTGGGGGGCTGACTTATATGAAGACTCCCGCCAGCTAAAATTCCGTTTGTTCTATCAGCTTCGTCGTTTGGCACAGAAGCGGGTGGGGCAGGTTTTTGCCACGCGTGGTGATCTCCAGTATTTTAGCCAGTCCAATCCCAATGTACCGTCAACACTGCTCTATTTTCCAACGCGTATGGAGCCATCACTGATCGTAACGGAAAAACTATGCTCGCCAGAAGGGATCACCATTCTGCTGGGTAATTCCGGTGATCAATCTAACCGCCACATTGAAGCGTTAAACAAGATTCACCGTCAATTTGGCAATGAGGCGAGAGTGATTATGCCAATGGGCTATCCCGGCAATAATCGGGCTTATGTCCAAAACGTGGAGCAAACCGCATTGTCGCTGTTTCGGGCGGAAAACGTCCATATTTTGAAAAATAAAATGGCTTTTGACGACTATCTGTCATTGCTGCGTCAATGCGATTTGGGCTATTTCATTTTCAATCGCCAGCAGGGGGTCGGAACCCTTTGCCTGTTAATTCAATTTGGTATTCCGTTTGTCTTGAGCCGTCAGAACCCATTCTGGCACGATCTGACAGAACAGCAGATCCCCGTACTGTTTGATGGAGATGAACTGAATAAACACTGGGTGCAGGAAGCACAGCGTCAAATGCTGTCCCTCGATAAAAAGGCGATTGCCTTTTTTGATCCCAATTTCATTGAAGGGTGGAAAGCCGCCCTATCGGCTGCATTGGGAGAGTATTAATGACTTTGGCGCAATTCAGCGGGTTATTTGTTGTTTACGTGATCTCGCTGTTCTTTATCCTAACCCTGACATATCAAGAGTTCCAGCGCGTACGCTTTAACTTCAATATCTTTTTTTCACTGCTTTATTTGCTGACATTCTATTTTGGCTTTCCGTTGACCTGTATGTTGGTGTTCCATTTTGAGGTGCAGATAGTCCCTGTAGACGCATTGTTGTACGCGATGCTGGCTTCTGGCTGTTTTTATGCTATTTATTATGTCAGTTATAAAACACGTCTCCGTTATAAGACGCCAGCCTGTAAAACTGCCTCGTCTAGCACACCATCTTCGGTCGTGTCTCGTCGGCCGCTGTTCACCATGAATCGGGTGGAAACTAACCTGACGTGGCTGTTGTTGGCCAGCATTGCTATCTTCACAGTTGGCTCGTTCTTTATGCAAAACGGCTTTTTGCTGTTTAAGCTACAGTCGTATAGCCAGATATTTTCCAATCAAGTTTCCGGTGTGGCACTCAAGCGGTTTTTCTACTTTTTTATTCCGGCCATGCTGGTGGTGTTTTTCCTGAAACCGACTAAAACCCGCTGGTTGTGCTTTTTGGTGGCGACAGTCGGGTTTGGTATCCTGACTTATGTGATAGTTGGGGGAACACGGGCTAACATTATTCTGGCTTTTGCGTTATTCCTGTTTATTGGAATTGTCCGTGGCTGGATCACTTTGTGGATGCTACTTTTGGCGGGTGTTATCGGGATCGTCGGCATGTTCTGGCTGGCATTGAAACGTTATGGGCTGGATGTGAGTGGTTCGGAAGCATTTTATACTTTCCTGTACCTTACGAGGGATACCTTTTCTCCGTGGGAAAACCTCGCTTTGCTGCTGGATAATTACGGCAAAATTGATTTTCAGGGACTGGCGCCGATTGCCCGTGATTTCTATGTTTTTATTCCAAGTTGGGTGTGGCCGGACAGACCTAATCTGATATTGAATACTGCAAACTACTTTACGTGGGATGTGCTGGATAATCACTCTGGTCTGGCGATCTCTCCAACCTTGATAGGCTCATTGGTAGTGATGGGCGGCGTATTCTTTATTCCCTTTGGCGCGATTGTTGTCGGATTGATTATCAAATGGTTTGACTGGGTCTATGAAGCGGGGAAACAGGAATCTAATCGCTATAAGGCGGCAATTTTGCAGGCTTTCTGTTTTGGGGCGATTTTTAATATTATTGTCCTCGCTCGTGAAGGAATGGATTCTTTTGTTTCTCGGGTGGTGTTTTTTTGTCTCGTCTTTGGCCTGTGTCTGGTGGTCGCAAAATTGCTGTATTGGCTGTTTGAAAGCGTGGGGTTGGTTCGAAAATTTGTCATCAGCAATATGCCTGCGTCGCAGAAAATATCCGTTATTGCGGATGTTAAGGAAGAAAAATGACACTGAATAACATTCCAAAATACCGTATCCGTGGCCTCAGTCTCTGGGGCTTTCGTGGAATGTCGCATTTCCTCGATCACCTTTTTCAGGATGGGCAGGTAAAAACAGGCACATTGGTTGCGATTAACGCAGAAAAAGTCCTTACTGCGGAAAAAGACAATGTGTTGAACATATTGCTGGATGAGGCTGAATACTTATATGCCGATGGCATTAGTATCGTGCGTGCTATTCGCCGTAAATATCCCGGTGCGCAGGTGTCCCGCATTGCGGGAGCAGATTTATGGGAAGCTTTGATGGAACGCGCAGGCCGGGAAGGTACGCCGGTATTTCTGGTGGGTGGAAAACCTGATGTTCTGGCGCAGACAGAAAACAAACTACGTAGTCAGTGGAGTGTTAATATTGTTGGCAGTCAGGATGGTTATTTTACCCAGGAAGGGCGTGATGCGGTGTTTGAGCGTATCCATGCCAGTGGTGCTGCCATTGTTACGGTAGCAATGGGGTCGCCTAAACAGGAAATTTTCATGCGTGATTGCCGTAAAGTGTATTCTGACGCACTGTATATGGGCATAGGGGGAACGTATGATGTCTTTACCGGACATGTCAAACGTGCACCGAAAATTTGGCAAAATTTGGGATTGGAGTGGCTTTATCGTCTGTTATCGCAGCCAAGCCGCATCCGGAGGCAAATCAAGCTATTGAAATTTCTGGGCTATTATTACGGTGGTAAGCTGTAAACCCGTTATTTGGCTATTATTGACCCACTGTATCAACATCAGTGATTAGGATGGATATCGTGGGTTTGACCTGCCTCGCTAATTTCTTCCATTCCATACATCCATTTTGTCTGCTATTCACTATGCATAATGAAACAGGCTTTGACTCGATTTTATAATTTTTTATTTCACTGATGGACAAAACGTGTTTTGATCCCTGCCTTTTTTACAATGATTGATTATCAATTCCTGTAATTTTCTGCTTGCAAATAGAGACATCATAAAAATGGATAGGGAGTTTTATGAGTGATTCAAAACAAAGCCTGCAAAGGGGACTTGAGGCACGTCATATTGAGCTGATTGCGCTAGGTGGCACAATCGGCGTTGGACTGTTCATGGGTTCTGCCAGCACGTTGAAATGGGCGGGACCTTCGGTTCTGTTGGCTTACATCATCGCTGGGATTTTTGTTTTTTTCATCATGCGTTCGATGGGGGAAATGCTGTTCCTTGAACCCGTCACTGGCTCATTCGCTGCGTTTGGACATAAGTACCTCAGTCCTTATTGGGGATGTCTGACGGCTTGGGGCTACTGGTTTATGTGGGTTTCAGTGGGAATTTCAGAAATCACCGCTGTGGGGGTCTATGCAGAATTCTGGTTCCCCGATCTGCCCCAATGGGTTTCTGCATTGGTTGCTGTCGGGTTGGTTGCTCTAGCGAACTTGGCGGCCGTGCGTTTGTATGGGGAGCTGGAATTCTGGTTTGCCATGATCAAAGTGACCACGATTATCGTCATGATCCTGATTGGTATCGGTTTGATCTTTTTCGGACTGGGTAATGACTGGCAGCCTATTGGCTTGGATAATTTGACCGCACATGGCGGCTTTTTCTCGGGTGGCTGGAAAGGGTTCTTGTTTGCCCTCTGTATCGTGGTGGCCTCGTATCAGGGAGTGGAACTGGTTGGCATTACAGCAGGGGAAGCTAAAAACCCACAGGTCACACTTAAAAAGGCTATTAACAATATTCTGTGGCGTATTCTGATCTTTTATGTCGGTGCGATTTTTATTGTTGTGACCCTGTTTCCGTGGACAGAAGCTGGTACGCATGGCAGCCCGTTTGTTATGGTTTTTTCCAAAGTAGGGATTGCTTCTGCCGCAGCTGTCATTAACTTCGTGGTGCTGACTGCTGCGCTTTCGGGATGTAACAGCGGCATGTATAGTGGTGGCCGAATGCTGTATGCCTTGGCGAAGAATCGCCAGTTACCGGCTTCATTGCTGAAATTGTCAAAAAATGGCGTACCTGTGAGATGTATTGCGATCACCATTGGTTGCCTGATTGCAGGTTCCAGCCTGAACTACCTGATCCCGAATCCACAGTCGGTATTCGTTTACGTTTATAGTGCCAGCGTATTGCCCGGTATGGTACCGTGGTTTGTCATTCTGGTAAGCCAGTTGCGTTTCCGCCAGCAGAATCAGGAAGCATTAAAACAGCATCGGTTTAAATCGCTCCTTTTCCCTTATGTCAATTACCTGACTCTGGTATTTCTGAGTTGTGTTCTGATAGGGATGGCAATTAATCCGGATACGCGTTTTTCACTGATGGTAGGTGGCGCATTTTTACTACTTGTGTCACTGGCTTATTGGCTGGGGAAATTTATTTGCGACAAACGCAAAATAGTTCGTTAGATTGATTTTTGATCAAGAAAACCCTTTGCGGTGGAAATGTGCTGACTTTATCAACGAAATGATTGAAGTGTAATCAAACAAATCTTTTCCTTAAAAAAAGCACTGGACAGTTCGACATTAAATCCGTACTATCCTCCACCGCAACGGCGTTAAGCGCCCGTAGCTCAGCTGGATAGAGCGCTGCCCTCCGGAGGCAGAGGTCTCAGGTTCGAATCCTGTCGGGCGCACCATTTAAAGCGTACGAGAGCAGTGGCAGTGGGTTATCGTGGTGAACAACGTTGTAAGCAGTTTATGAAAAGATAACTTTCGAAAAGATAGTTGTTATGGTGGCTATAGCTCAGTTGGTAGAGCCCTGGATTGTGATTCCAGTTGTCGTGGGTTCGAGTCCCATTAGCCACCCCATTTTTTTTATGACACGCGATGGTGGCGGAATTGGTAGACGCGCTAGCTTCAGGTGTTAGTGTCCTTACGGACGTGGGGGTTCAATTCCCCCCCTTCGCACCATAAGAAAAATGAAAGATGTTGTAAGAGTAAGAGAAGTACATTTCGGCGAGTAGCGCAGCTTGGTAGCGCAACTGGTTTGGGACCAGTGGGTCGGAGGTTCGAATCCTCTCTCGCCGACCAGATTCTGAGAAAGCCCTGCATATAGCAGGGCTTTTTCTTTTTGCATTTCTGGTAGAAATGCTATTCCTAACCGTTATTTCCCAACTATCAAAAAGCCCTTCATTTCTTTTTGTCATTTTGCACTTTTATAGTTGTTGTAACTATTTGTTTTTAAATGTATTTTATGTATGATGTTGTATTTCTGCGACAAACCATACCATTAAGCGTCTCTGTTTGGAGACATTTAACTCATTGATTATTATCTTCTATATGTAAACTGCTGAAAGGGCGTCTCAAATGAGAGACGGTATTGTTCGACTATTCTTGGTGAAAAGTCGAATGCCTGTTGTCGGGGATCTGATACACCTTGAGTAAGAGAGAATTAACCAGATTACTAAAAGTTGGCACGAAACGTGCTTATAAAGAATTGTAGATACTCATCCCACTCCTTATGACAGCATAGGCTTCATAAACCTCGGGATGATGTAGAGCTGATTATCAGTGCCTATGGTCCACGTTATAGATGAATAAGCATTTAGTCTTTTCATCACCAACCGGACACAACGTTGAGTGAGGCACTATCCGTCTGTAGACCTGATTGTATTTATACACCTGTCTTTTTTGATAGGTGTTTTTTTTTGCTTGTATCCTGAGATTTGCATGATGCACCAAGGTTAACGATTCAATAATATCGATAGATATTGCAACCGTTAACCTTGGTGAATTTTCATCTAAAATGAAGGCGTTTTATTCTTCTGCATCACTCTCACGCTTCAGAGTCAGCATAAAGCCTTTACTACGTGTCTGAGCTGCTTCTTCACGCTTATGCTGTTTATCTAACGCATCGGCAAGCCAAGCATAATCATGGGCATCAGGACGCTGTACAAGAGCCGCCTTGAATGCGGTTTCAGCCTCAGCCCACTGACTGTGGTGTAAGGCTACCTGTCCAAGTGTACTGTTCAGCAATGGTGTCGCTCCATGCCGCTTTAATAAATATGCCAGTGATTTTTGTAAGGCTTCGGTCTCATCTGCCTTTAAGTGTGGAATTAACAGTAGCAGGCGTTCGTCATATTGCTGTTTCAACCCATTGAGGACAATCTGCTGTGCAGTGTCGTGATCATTACACTCAATCAGATGTTCGGCCATGGCGACTTGCAGCACGATATCATTGCGGAGTTTGCGGTTTTGATCTTTCCACCATGCCTTCAATCCGGTACTGCCTTTTTCTGCCATGATCTGATTCATCAACCCGATGTAGGCTTGCTGGCGCAATTGATGAATATGTTCTTCATCACACAAACCAACCTTTATCAGAGAGGGCAGGATATCAATGAGGGATTGGTAGGCTCCTGACTGTGTATAAGCCTGCTCCGCCAGTCGCAGTACTTCAGGATGGCGCGGTGCGTGGTTCAGCAGCTTATCCACACCATTACGGGCGGCATGAACTTCGCCTTGTGCCAGTTGGATACGGACTCGGGTAATATCGACAGGTAACTGATCTTTATCGGCGACTTCTGCGGCACGTTCAATATACTGGATAGTTCGGTGGTAATCGCCACGCTGCTGGGCGGCTTCTGCGGCCAGTAAATAGTTGACGACGGGGCTTTCCGCATGGTCAGCATTACGGGTCATCAAATGTTCAACCTGCTTGAAGTCCCCTTCGGCCAATTTGAGCAGAGCCTGTTTGGTCTGTAAACGTGCCCGGCTGCGCTTGTATCCGCCAAAGAGCCAACTATGGGTGAACGTACTGGTACGTTTTAACCTGCGGTAACACCAACCGATTAAAATCAGCAAGAATTGTAACAGAACAAACATAATCACCATCGCAGTGACGCTGGTGGTGATATTGTGATTGTCTGTTTGGATCAAAACGTATCCCTGATGCCCGGACAACACAGGGCCGAGCACAACGCCTACGATGAGGATAATGAACAGCAATAATACTTTCAGCATGTTCAACCCTCCTGAACAGGTGTTGCTGCCTGACCAGATGTTTCTGCGGGCTTCGGTTGAGGTTGAACTTCTGATTGAGGCTGAACTTGAGTGTCCGACTGATGCGGTAAGTTGTAGATACGCTTGCGCATTAGGTCTGCCAGTATTGGCTGACTGCTCAGGTGTTCAGGGAGTTCAATGGAAAGTGGTTTCTGCGCCAGCGAATCAATATCCTGCAAAAAGGTTTTTGTATCTGAGGACGCTGTATCGAAATAAGACCTCACCCAACTTGAAACGGCTTCCAATGATTGTTTATAGACTTCATTCTGGTGACGGGGAACTGCTTGTGCTGCCACCAGCAGCCTGGAGCGGATGTTTTCGCGCAGATAAACGTCTTGGTTCGGCGCCAATAATGGTACTGCGGAACTGTCACGACGTTTGATAGTAATGAAATTCTCCATAAAGCTGTCCCAGCTCTTACTCAGATTTTTACGCCAGTCAGAGAGTGAGGCACTAATTCCTGTATCGCCTTCATCCATTGGCGCTTCTTGTTCTCCATTATCTTCCAGCCGTAAATTATCGATCTGATTGGATAAGCGGTTCAGAGTAAGAATAATGCCATCTAAATCAAGCTGATTGATTTTAGAGAGAGTATTGATATCTTCCATAATGGCTTGGCGGACGTGTAGCAGGCTGGGATCATCCATCTCGGCAAGGCTTTGGTCGGCGTCTTTCAGCAGTGCGATTGCAGTGGTCGTGTCTTGCTCGGTCCATATTTTGCGGCCAGCCATCTTCACGAGATAATTTGCTTGTGTCAGGCGCCAGTTTTCGAGATCCGTATTTGAAATCTCTGATATGCGGGTCTGAAGCTCCACCATACGGCTGTCTGTTTGTTTATTTTGCAGTTTGGCTTGTTGCAAGTCACTCTCTAGCTTCTGAAACTGGGTAGCAAAATCTTGTTTGTCGCCAGACTGTTGTTGTACGAGAGAGGCAACCTGCTGCTGAAGAGCAAGGTTTTCGGCTGTTAATACTGCATTTTGTTGCTTGCCATGATGGTAAAGGTAAACGCCACCTGCACCGATAGCCAACATAATGGCAACTGAGAGTGTATTTCCCACCCACCCACAACGTTTGGGTTTATGGGGAGCCGTTTCAGGTTGCTGAGGGTGTTTTGTTTCAACCGCATCAGTGGATTGCTTTTGTTCCGTCATAATGGACATCCCATATTGGTTTATTCTAGTGCCTGCATTAAGGCGTCATTATCTGCACTCTTGGCTACTTTTATCGTCTGCCAACCCAGTGTCTGGGCAATATTGGCAAGGCGTTCGCTGACCACAATCAAGTAGCAACTCAATAACCACGCTTTGCCATCATCATCTGTGGCTAAGTTATATAATAGTTGCAGCATTTCGCCACTGGTCACAACGAGGGTTTTTATACCATATTGTTGCCAATGGCGACTGAAATCAGCGACATGATATTTGATAGGCTGGCGTGAATAACACTCACAATAATCGACTTTCCCTCCCCGATTTATTAATGTCGAAGCAATAACTTCACGCCCCCCATTACCCCGCAGCAATAAAATCTTTTTATCATTCACCCGTTGTAAAATGGGGAGTTGCAGTAGGTCTTCACTCGTTTCACCCTGTTCAGGCCAGAGGATCTCCAACCCGGTTTTTTGATGAAACATCAGGGAAGTTGATTTGCCGATACCATAATAGGATAGCTTATCAGGCCATGATAGGCCTTCTTGCAGAAGCTGTTCATTAGCGTAGTGAACAGCGTTTTTTGACAACAGGAAGACTAAATCACCCGCCGACAGCCGTTGGAGTTTCTGTGACAGCAACGGCAAATCGCCCCCGGGATAAATCGTAATGAGTGGCGCACTGAAGGCTATTTTTCCCATAGCCCTCAGTCGCTTGGCCAACTGCTCTCCTGCGGGATCTGGGCGGGTGATCAAAATGCTCATTCAGGAGGATTCCTCTGGTAGACGTCAGCCAGAATCTGGCGCGCACCTTTTTCCAATAATTCTTCTGCCAATTCCACCCCCGCGCGACGAGCCTCTTCTGGTGATACGGTTTTTTCACCACGAACAGTTATACTGCCATCGGGAGCTCCGACAAGTGCGCGCAGCCAGATATTGTTTCCCTGCCAGATAGCATAGCTGCCAATGGGTACCTGACAGCCACCCTCAAGGTGGGTATTCATGGCGCGTTCTGCCAGAACGCAGATTTCTGTTCCTGTATGGTTCAAGGGAGCAAGTAACTCACGGGTTTGCTTATCATCAAGGCGGCACTCAATACCGACGGCACCCTGACCGACTGCGGGAAGGAGTAACTCCGGTTCCAATGGCATACGAATGCGATCTTCCAACCCTAATCTCTTAAGACCCGCAGCTGCAAGGATAATGGCATCATAATCGCCGTTATCAAGCTTGCCCAGACGGGTACCTACATTGCCTCGCAGGTCACGAACCACCAAATCAGGACGTAACTGACGAAGCTGGCATTGGCGGCGTAAACTGGATGTACCGACGATACTGCCAATGGGCAGTTCATCAAGCGAGGTATATTTTACTGAAACAAAGGCATCCCTTGGATCACCCCGTTCGCAAATTGTGACCAACCCCAAGCCGTCAGGAAATTCCACAGGGACATCTTTCATAGAATGGACGGCAATATCAGCCCGATTTTCGAGCAGTGCCAACTCCAGCTCTTTTACAAATAACCCCTTACCACCCACCTTTGCCAGTGGAGTATCGAGGATCACATCTCCGCGTGTCACCATTGGAATCAGCTCCACTTTCAGTTCTGGATGAAACTGTTCCAGTTGCTTTTGGACATATTGGGCTTGCCACATAGCCAACGGGCTTTGGCGGGTCGCGATACGAATGATTTTCATTGTCATTGATAATTATATTGGATAATCGTATTAATAACGGTATTTAGGGGCTTTTGAGCCGCTAAATTGCGAGAAGATAGAGTCAGTTTTAACATTTCAATACATTTTTTTCCAGTTAGGTAAAAGCCAGAAAAAACCTGGATAGATTATAGATATACAGGTTGTGAGATAAAAATAATTTTAAATATTAAAATAATATTTTATTTAAATAGAGAAAATAAACAAACAGATTGATTTAAAAGCAGATTACTATTTGAAATTTATCCTGATGGAAAAAACGGAAGGAGAGGTATTTACTAATTAAAAATATTATTAGTTTAAGCACTTATGTAAACCTTATGGTATTACAATGCTTTACATAACTTATATGAAAAATAATCAACTATAATCCCTTTTTCAAAAAACGTATTATTATGTCTATTCTGTGATTAATGTAATATTTTACAATGAGTTAGTTGATTATCGTCTATTGCGGAGAGGGCGGAAAGGTGGTATTGCGTACTTTACGCTTCGACTGCAAGGTGTTAAATTGATCACGTTTCCGACAATAATTTTGTAAAAATTTTTAAAAGTCATCTTGCAATACGATGCTTTATCGGAAACGGGGGCTACTTTAGGCACTGGAACTCAATCAGGCGAAACTCTTGTATCTCTATATTGAAACATTGAAGCAGCGACTGGATGCAATTAACCAGCTTAAGTTAGAGCGCGCGACCAGCTCAATGAGTCCCGTTTTTAAGCAGGTCTATAATTTAATTCCGGTATTATTGCATTATCATCATCCAATGATGCCCGGTTATATCAAAAGCAACGTTCCTCATGGCGTTTGTTTCTTCACGCCTGATGAATCTCAGCAATTTTGGATTAATGATCTGGCATGTCAGTCTGCTGATATTTTGTCACTCGCTCCCAACGGTGAGCTGCCGATTACGGGTATTTACTCGATGGGCAGCACCTCTTCTATAGGGCAAAGCTGTTCTTCTGACCTGGATATCTGGATCTGTCATCAATCCTGGCTGGATCATAATGAAAAAGCGTTACTGGAACAGAAATGCACTCTGATAGAACAGTGGGCGGGGTCGCTGGGTATTGAGGTGACATTTTTTCTGGTTGATGAAAATCGCTTTCGTCATAATGCCTGTGGCAGCCTGAACGGGGAAGACTGCGGAACAACCCAGCACATCCTTCTGCTGGATGAATTTTATCGCACAGCGGTCTGCATGGCAGGTAAACGTTTGCTGTGGATGATGGTTCCGGTGGAAGAAGAGGGGCAGTATGACGAATATGTGCTGTCTCTTTATGCCCAAGGTGTTTTGACGCCAAACGAGTGGCTGGATCTGGGCGGATTGAGTGAACTGTCAGCAGAAGAATATTTTGGGGCAAGCCTGTGGCAGCTCTACAAGAGTGTTGACTCTCCTTATAAAGCAGTTTTGAAAAGTCTGCTGCTGGAGGCCTACTCATGGGAATATCCGAACGGAAAATTGCTGTCAATGGAGATGAAGCAACATTTCCATGATGGTTCTATTGTTTCCTTCGGTCTTGATTCTTATAGCATGATGCTTGAGCGTGTAACCCGTTATCTCACCGCAACGAACGATTTCACACGTCTGGATCTAGCGCGTCGTTGTTTTTACCTGAAAGTTTGCGAAAAGATGCTGGAAAGCCACGAGGATAAAGGCTGTACAGGATGGCGTCATCAGGTCATGTCGCAGCTGGCGCATGAGTGGGGTTGGGATGCCGGCAAATTGGCAATGCTGGATAACCGTAATTCATGGAAAATCGGGCTAGTGCGTGATGCTCATAATGAATTACTGGATACCATGATGATGAGTTATCGCAATTTGATCCGCTTTGCCCGGCGTAACAATTTAAGTGTGAGTGCCAGCCCACAGGATATCGGTGTACTGACCCGTAAATTGTATGCAGCATTTGAAGCTTTGCCCGGTAAAGTCACTCTGGTGAATCCACAAATTTCACCGGATCTGACAGAACAGGATCTGACGTTCATCTATGTTCCGCCCGGGCGTGTAAACCGTAGCGGCTGGTATCTTTACAATCACGCGCCCACGATAGAATCGATCATCGGCCACCAGCCACTGGAATATAACCGCTATTTAAATAAATTGGTGGCGTGGACCTATTTTAACGGCCTGCTGACTAAAAAATCTCGTATCCATATTCATCACGGGAAGTCGCAATGTGACCGGAATAATCTGTGTGATTTGGTGAACGATATCGCTACCCATTTTCCAATCCGCCTGCCTGCGCCGACGCCGAAAGCGTTATATAGCCCCTGTGAGATTCGTCATCTGGCGATTATTGTTAATTTGGAAAAAGATCCCACTACGGATTTTTCCAATCGGATCGTGCATTTTGATTTCAGAAAGCTGGATGTTTTCAGTTTTGGTGAATTGCAGCAATGTCTGGTGGGGAGCATCGACCTGCTTTACCGTAACTCGTGGAATGAAGTGAGGACATTGCATTTCAGTGGCGAACAATCCATGCTGGAAGCGCTGAAAACCATACTGGGCAAAATGCATCAGGATGCGGCACCACCCGCTGAGGTTGATGTGTTCTGCTATAGCGAGCATTTGCGTGGATTGATCCGAACTCGCGTCCAGCAGTTAGTTTCAGAATGTATAGAGTTGCGTCTGTGTAGTAACCGTCAGGATCCCAATCGCTTTAAGGCGTTACGCATTTCAGGCCAGACATGGGGTTTGTTTTTTGAACGGTTAAACGTTTCGGTACAGAAATTAGAAAATGCTGTGGAATTCTATGGCGCGATTTCCAATACTAAATTGCACGGCCTGCCCGTTAAGATAGATAACAAAGAAAAGCATTTACCTCCCGTGATCGATGGGTTTGCCTGTGAAGGAATTATTCAATTTTTCTTCGAAGATATTGAAAAAAGTCAGGGGTTCAATATTTATATTCTTGATGAGTCAAATCGGGTAGAAATTTATTCCCATTGTGAGGGCAGCAAAGAAGAACTAGTCTGTGACGTCAGCCGTTTTTATTCTTCCTCGCATGATCGTTTTACTTATGGCTCGAGTTTTATCAACTTCAACTTACCACAGTTCTATCAAATCATCAGGAAAGGTGAGCGTACTCATGTCTCTCCATTTATAGATGGAGTGTTTCCACCGGATAATACGAAACTTAATGATACAGCGTACAGTGTTGATGTACTTCTGGATGATTCGTGTAGGTCACATGATCCTTGTCATTCGTTGTATCCCTATTGATATAAAACGAATAATTTAAAAATACGTGAATTTCCGGCATATTATATATTACATTTAAAACGTATTTTTATTATTTATTTATTTATTTATTTAATTAATTAAATATAGATTTATATTGTATTTTACTATAATAAAAACATCGTTAATTAATTTGATGTTAATATAAAAAATTAATTAATTAGTAATAATATTTTTCTTTAATATCTATATTTCAGACTTATATTAATGACTTGTTGTATTTTATATTTTATATTTTATATTATTGCAATTGGTTTTATGGTGATCTACAGCGATTAGGTTTATGGAAGGTAATAAAAATGCCGTATTTCAATACGGCATAAGCGGTAAATTATCTGCGTAGTAGCAAAACAAATTCTAAAACTGAAATGATTCGCCACTCTGTTCTGTGATCGACTGTTCCAGCATGGATAGAAAATCGTTACCACTACGGTCACAAATCCATCGATTTTCCTGATAATCAAAGTGGTAGCCACCACTTTTGGTTGCCAACCAGATTTGATGAAAGGGTTCCTGGCGGTTGATAATGATTTTGCTGCCGTTTTCGAAAGTTAGCGTCATTACGCCGCCGTTTGTTTCACAGTCAATATCGGCATCGCCATCGTAGTTATCTAGTTGCTCTTCAATACGCTGCATCAATTGATCGGCCAATTGATGAAATTCGCTATCGTTCATGTTCATTTCCTATTTGCTTTTCAGGGTCTAACTGCGATTATAGAGAGTATTGACGCATGAATTACAGGCATTAATTATTATGATGAAAAAACAATTCCGTTGGTCACTGGCTATCATAACATTACTTGCGGTTTCTGGTTGTGGCTTGAAAGGTCCTCTTTATTTCCCGCCGGCAGAGCCGACTGTGACACAGGCTCCCGCAGATCAGGAAAATAAAGCACAGCCAGAACACAATACACAATCGGATACTCAACAAAAATAGCACCGATAATCTGGTTTCTCTTGGAGCAGTCTATGTTGGAGTAGTATATGCAGTTCTCCAAAATGCATGGTCTTGGCAATGATTTTATGGTCGTTGATGCAGTGACCCAGAATGTTTATTTTTCGCCAGAATTAATCTGCCGTTTGGCTGATCGACGTACTGGCGTGGGCTTTGATCAATTACTGATCGTTGAAGCTCCCTACGATCCTGACTTAGACTTTCACTATCGCATTTTTAATGCTGATGGTAGTGAAGTTTCCCAGTGTGGCAACGGAGCGCGCTGCTTTGCCCGTTTTGTTCGCTTGAAAGGATTGACCAATAAGCGTGATATTAAGGTCAGTACGCAAACAGGCCGGATGGTACTGAGCATCACCAATGATGATCAGGTCTGTGTCAATATGGGAGAACCGGACTTTGAACCACAGCATGTTCCTTTTCGTGCCATTAAGGCGGAGAAAACCTATATTATCCGTGCCATTGAACGCACCGTGCTCTGCGGTGTCGTGTCGATGGGAAATCCTCATTGTGTGATACAGGTTGAAGATGTCGACACCGCAGAAGTGGAGATTTTGGGGCCAGTATTGGAAAATCATGACCGTTTTCCTGAGCGGGCGAATATTGGTTTCATGCAGATCATGAATCGTAGTCATATTCGATTGCGTGTCTTTGAACGTGGTGCAGGAGAGACACGGGCTTGTGGCAGCGGTGCATGTGCAGCCGTCGCCGTCGGTATCCAGCAAGATCTGCTGAATAGTCAGGTTCGCGTTGATCTGCCGGGTGGTTTCCTGCAAATTTGCTGGGACGGGCCGGGCAAGCCACTCTATATGATAGGGCCTGCAACTCACGTTTATGAAGGTACGATTCATTTGTGATGGATTCAGTTTTATCTGAGTCATTATTGAAATATGGGGCATTGGAAAATGGGTAAAAATGACGATCCACTGCACTTGGAAAATTGGCTGAATGATCAGGCGGTAGTGGATTATTTGCTGAATAATCCTGAGTTTTTTATCCGCAATGCCAATAGAGTCGATAAGATACGCGTTCCTCATCCGGTGCGTGAATGTGTCTCCCTGATGGAATGGCACATGGATCGCCAGAGAAAGCGCATCTGTCATCTGGAAGACGATTTGTTACATTTGGTGGAGCAGGCGAAACAGAATGAAATACTGTTTTGCCGTCTGCTGCAATTACTCGCTGATCTCTCCGCTGCCAAAAGTTTGCAGGACTTTCTTTCCCGCTTGAGTTCATGGTCGAAAACCTTTGGGTTGAGTAATAGTTATGTTCGGTTATTCAGTGATAAATGGCGTCTTGGTGCGCCGCTGAATGCGCCGGAGCTGGCTATCTCGCGTCATATTTTTGAGCCTGTCCGCATTCAGCGATTTGGTGACAGTAACCATTATCTTGGCACACTGTATGGTCCAGAAATTTTACTGCTGATACCACAGGCTCGCTATGTAGGTTCAGTCGCTATCTCCCTTTTGGGTTCACGGGGGGAGCTGGGCATGGTGATTTTCAACAGCCGCAATAAACAGCACTATCATGAAGGTGTGGGAACCGATCTACTTGATCATCTGGCGAAATTGCTACCGGAATTATTGTCCCGCTGGGTAGAACGAGTATGACTCAGCCGCTTGACTTGCTGCTTGAACCAGTAGAAACCTTTTTGCATTATCTGCGGGTTGAGCGTCGTTTAAGCCCATTGACGATCACTAACTACCGTCGTCATTTGGTGGTTCTGGCATCTATGTCACTGGATATGGGGATACATGAGTGGCAGGCACTTGATCCGGCTAAAGTCAGAATGTTTGCTTCCCGCAGCCGTCGGGCGGGGTTGCAGTCTGCCAGCCTGGCTCTGCGTCTTTCTTCTCTGCGTACTTTCCTTGATTGGATGGTAATACAGGGGGAACTGGATGCCAATCCTGCCAAAGCCGTTAGTGCACCGCGTAAAAAGCGCCATTTGCCCAAAAACATGGATGTGGACGAAGTCAATCAGTTACTCAATATCAACCTGAATGATCCATTGTCCGTTCGTGACCGGACGATGATGGAAGTGATGTATGGTGCAGGTTTGCGTTTGTCAGAACTGGTTGGCCTGGATTGCCGGCATCTGGAGCTGGCAAGTGGTGAAGTCTGGGTGCAGGGTAAGGGCAGTAAAGAACGTAAAGTACCCGTGGGTCGCATAGCACTGGAATGGCTCCAGCGCTGGCTTGAAATGCGGGAATTGTTTGAGCCGGAAGATAATGCCGTTTTCATTTCTACCAAAAGCGGAAAACGGATCTCTGCCCGTAATGTACAAAAACGATTTGAACAGTGGGGCGTTCGCCAAGGGGTCAACAGCCATATCCATCCCCATAAACTACGCCACTCTTTTGCCACGCATATTCTGGAATCCAGTGGTGATCTCCGTGCAGTGCAGGAGTTGCTGGGTCATGCGAATTTATCGACGACCCAGATCTATACCCATCTGGATTTCCAGCATCTGGCCAAAGTCTATGATGTGGCCCATCCCAGAGCCAAACGAGGAAAATCATAATGCGTTTTTATCGGCCTCTCGCGCCGTTTGCTGCGATGACATTCGATCTGGATGATACGCTTTACGATAATCATCCAGTAATCGATAAAACCGAAAAAGAAGTGTTGTGTTTTATCAGGCAGTACGATGTCAAGTTCAATCATTTTGAGAGAGAAGATCTGTATGTGTACCGTCAGGCGGTTCTTGAGTCGGAGCCTGAAATTTACCATGACGTGACATCTTGGCGCCGCCAGTCAGTAGAATTGATGTTCAGCCACCACGGTTTCAATCGTGAGGAGACCCTGCGTGGTGCGGATGAACTTATGTCCTGCTTTACTTATTGGCGTAATCAGATCATCGTGCCGGAATCCACCTATAATACTTTATCTGTACTGGCGAAAAAAATTCCGTTGGTGGCGATCACTAATGGGAATGCCGAACCTGCTGCGTGCGGGCTTGAACCTTATTTTGAGTTTGTCCTCAAAGCGGGGGTGGACGGGCGGGCTAAACCTTACCCAGATATGTATCATCTGGCGGCTGAACGGCTGAACCTGCCAATAAGCCAGATCCTGCATGTTGGCGACAATCTGAAAACTGATGTGGAAGGTGCTCTGTGCAGTGGCATGCAGGCCTGCTGGATTAACCTCGAAAATAGAAACCTGATGCAGGAGCCCGAAGGGCGCCGGGTTCCACATGTTGAGATTTCTGATTTGGCTTCTTTGATCGCACTGATATAATTTCATATTGTGATCTGTATAAAAAAAACAGTGACAAAAGTGACTGTTCTCAATTGATGGTAATTATGGACGTTTCTTATCTGCTCGAAAGCCTGAATGATAAACAACGCGAAGCTGTTACGGCATCGCGTACCAATATGCTGGTGCTGGCTGGGGCTGGCAGTGGTAAAACGCGCGTGCTGGTTCACCGGATCGCCTGGTTACTGTCAGTTGAAAATGCGTCACCTTTTTCCATCATGGCAGTGACTTTTACCAATAAGTCAGCGGCTGAAATGCGCCACCGGATTGAAAACCTGATTGGCACCAGCCAAGGGGGAATGTGGATCGGAACATTCCATAGTCTGGCTCATCGCCTGCTGCGTTTTCATCACCTTGACGCCAATCTGCCGCAAGATTTCCAGATCCTCGATAGTGAAGATCAGCACAGACTGATCAAGCGTATTATCAAGGCGATGAATCTGGATGACAAACAGTGGCCAGCCCGTCAGGGCATGTGGTACATCAACGGTAAAAAAGATGAAGGACTGCGCCCTCAGCATATCGAAATCTACGGCAATCCGGTAGAAACGACATGGATGAAAATTTACCAAGCCTATCAGGAAGCGTGTGACCGCGCCGGATTGGTAGATTTTGCCGAATTACTGCTGCGTGCTCATGAATTGTGGCTGAACAAACCGCAGATCCTGCAACATTATCGTGAGCGTTTCACTAATCTTATGGTGGATGAATTTCAGGACACCAACAGTATTCAATATGCTTGGATCCGCCTGCTGGCAGGAGATAGCGGCAAGGTGATGATTGTCGGTGATGATGATCAGTCGATTTACGGCTGGCGTGGGGCGCAGGTGGAAAATATCCAGCGTTTTCTCAGGGATTTTCCCGCCGCAGAAACCATTCGTCTGGAACAGAATTATCGTTCCACCAGCAATATCCTCAAAGCGGCTAACGCTCTGATTGCTAATAACAACGACCGATTGGGTAAGAGTCTGTGGACAGAAGGCGGGGAAGGTGAACCGATTGCACTTTACTGTGCTTTCAATGAACTGGATGAGTCACGTTATGTGGTCAGCCGTATCAAGCATTGGTTGGATAACGGCGGTGCACTGAAAGAGTGTGCGATCCTGTATCGCAGTAATGCCCAGTCCCGTGTGTTGGAAGAGGCGTTATTGCAGGTTTCTATGCCTTACCGCATTTATGGCGGCCAGCGCTTCTTTGAACGTCAGGAAATCAAGGATGCGTTGTCTTACCTACGTTTAGTATCGAACCGTTATGATGATTCCGCTTTCGAGCGTGTGGTCAATACGCCGACGCGGGGTATCGGGGATAGAACGCTCGATGTTGTGCGTCAAGTGGCGCGTGATCAGCAGAAAACGCTATGGGAAAGCTGTCTGCTGCTGCTTCAGCAAAAAGTGTTGGCGGGGCGTGCTGCATCTGCATTGCAGCGTTTTATTGAATTAATTGACGCGTTGGAAACGGAAACGCAGGAGATGCCGCTGCACGTACAAACCGACCGCATTATCCGTGACTCCGGCCTGTGGGCGATGTATCAGCAGGAAAAAGGCGAAAAAGCACAGGCGCGTATCGAAAACCTTGAAGAACTGGTTACTGCAACCCGCCAGTTCAGTTTTAAGGATGAAGATGAAGACTTGATGCCATTGCAGGCCTTTTTGTCCCATGCGGCACTCGAAGCGGGGGAAGGGCAGGCGGATGTTTATCAGGATGCCGTACAGTTGATGACCCTGCACTCTGCGAAAGGTTTGGAATTTCCGCAGGTCTTCATCGTCGGTATGGAAGAGGGAATGTTCCCCAGCCAAATGTCTCTTGACGAAGGCGGGCGATTGGAAGAAGAACGTCGTTTGGCCTACGTGGGCGTGACAAGGGCGATGCAAAAACTGACACTGACTTATGCCGAAACCCGTCGTTTATATGGCAAGGCAGTGTATCATCGCCCGTCTCGTTTTGTCGGGGAACTGCCGACGGAATGTGTTGCTGAAGTTCGTCTGCGGGCAACCGTATCACGTCCGGTCAGCCATAAGCAGCTGGGAACACCTATCAGTGCCGGCGACAGTGGTTACGCACTTGGTCAGCGTGTACATCATCCGAAATTTGGTGAAGGAACGATTATCAATATCGAAGGCAGTGGGGAACATTGCCGCCTGCAAATCGCGTTTCAAGGTGAAGGTATCAAGTGGCTGGTTGCTGCTTATGCCAGACTTGAAACAGGCCAATAATAATCCGGTCGAATGTTGACAGGCTTTTTCGTCTAAGCGTAACATTCGCGCCTTACGATAAACGTAGGGAGTATAAGGAGACTTATGGTACATGCTGAACGCATTTAAATTAGAGAATAATCGCCTGCTCCGTCTTGAGCTTGAAAACGGTGATCAGTTATCTGACTCTATGTGGGTAGATTTAGTGGGGCTGGGAGATGAAGATCGTCTCCGTGTTCAGAATGAACTGGGGCAAGTACTGGCAACCCGCACTGAATTGGATGATATTGAGGCATCGGCACGCTTTTTTGAAGATGAAGATGGTCTGCACGTCCACTCATTCTTCTACTTTGAAGATGCCGAAGATCATGCTGGTAACTCGACAGTGGCATTTACCATCCGTGACAGTCGTCTCTACACACTGCGAGAGCGTGAACTTCCTGCATTTCGATTATACCGAATGCGCGCCCGCAACCAGACTATGGTTGACGGGAATGCCTATGAGCTACTGTTGGATTTGTTCGAAACTAAGATCGAACAGTTGGCAGATGTGATTGAAAATATTTACAGCGTACTGGAATCCCTGAGTCGAGTTATCATGGAAGGCAAGCAGGGGGATGAATTTGACTCAGCGCTTTCAAACCTTGCCGAGCAGGAAGATATCGGCTGGAAAGTCCGTCTGTGTCTGATGGATAGCCAGCGCGCGCTCAACTTCCTCGTGCGTCGCGCCCGCCTGCCCGCTAATCAGCTTGAACAGGCCCGCGAAATCCTGCGAGATATCGAATCTCTGTTGCCGCATAACGAATCCCTGTTCCAGAAAGTCAACTTTCTGATGCAGGCGGCTATGGGTTTCATCAATATCGAACAGAGCCGCATTATCAAAATCTTCTCGGTTGTTTCCGTCGTATTCCTGCCGCCAACGCTGGTGGCTTCCAGTTACGGTATGAACTTCGAATTTATGCCGGAATTACACTGGACATTTGGTTACCCTGCGGCCATTGGTGTGATGATTGCCGCGGGATTAGCACCTTACCTTTATTTCAAGCGGAAAAACTGGCTGTAATAATCCCCGCCCATTGGTGGGCGGAGGGATAATTCGGCTACTTGCGCAAGCGGTGCTGGGTGTACAGAGCATCCAGCGTAAACAGGATCAATGCAGCCCAGATAAAACCAAACGTGATCAGGCGCTCCGGACCAATTTGTTCACCATAAACCAGCGTTGCCAGCAAAAACATCAGCGTTGGACCAAGATACTGGAAAAATCCCAGTGTGGATAAACGCAGATGAGCAGCGGCTGCGGTGAAAAACAGTAGCGGAACAGTGGTAATGATACCCGCGGCAATCAACAGCATGTTCAGTGATAGCGTGTTATCTAGCATATTGCTGGTTGGGCTGCTGGTAAAACAGAGAAGATAGACCATCGCGACCGGAAATACCCAGACAGTTTCAATCATCATGCCGGTTTGGGCATCAACGCCCAATTTTTTACGGATCAGCCCATAAACGGCAAATGTCATCGCCAAGTACAGTCCAACCACGGGTACAGAGCCAAATTGCCATAACTGAATTAATACGCCGGTGAAGGCCAGCCCTACCGCAACCCATTGCATCCGGCGGAAACGCTCGCCAAGAAATATCATGCCGAACAGCACGTTAACCAGTGGATTGATAAAATACCCGAGGCTTGCTTCCAGCAGATGCCCATTATTGACTGCCCAGATATAGACAAGCCAATTACTGGCAATAGTGAAAGCGGTGATACCTAACAGTAGCAGTTTTTTCGGTTGACGGGCAACGACCCACACTTTACGCCAGTGGCGTGTCAGCGTTAGCAGTAGCACCATAAAGAACACAGACCATATAACACGGTGCGACACGATTTCATCGGGCGGTACCTGTTGTATGGTCTTGAAGTAGATGGGAGCCAGCCCCCAGATAAGATAAGCGCCCAAGGCATATAGAACGCCTTTGGCAGTCTGTTGGTCAGTCATAATATCCTTGAATGTAAAATAAAATCAGAAGAGCTTGTGAATTGTTAGCACTCATACAATGTGTCACTGGGATGAATGATTTACAAGGGGTTAATGCTGTGAGGGATGAATAAAATTTTGCCACTCAATTTAATGGCGTTTTATACTTAATTTGTATTTATTAAAAAATAATTCACTATATTTATACAATCTAACTCATTTTTCATCTCAAAGTTTGTGTGTTCAGAAGTGGATTAAAAAATGAACTTTCGTGGTTGATGGACTAAACGTAATTTATCTAGAAATTAGCCTGTTCTAATCTTATACAATCAATGTAACTGACTATTTTTTATCATTAAATTATCTAATGCTCTATCCCGATAGTAGGTGTTTATATGATAGTAAAATCGGTTTTTTTATTTAGAGTGCTATTTTCATCAATAAGAAATCGATAACACAATGGTTCATTTCAGTCATGACATCAATTTATTGAATCCTGTATAGTCTGCCTATTTGGCGAACATTCAGATGGCAAAGATTGATGTGACCTGCCCATCTTGTTGTGCAGTTAAAGGGGGTCACCGTAATGGGCGCTCTCGCTCTGGTCATCAACGTTATCTTTGCCAGTCCTGCCGTCATTCCTGGCAACGGGAATTCACTGATGCGTCTGATGGCGCTACTGGCATGAAATGCAAATTATTTTGATAAAAAAACATTACTCTAATTTAATGAATTATAACCAAGAGTACTTGTTATTTTGAATTACATGAGCATAAGGTAGCACAATATGAAAAAAATTATTTTTTTAGCTATAGGTATGTTTGCTCTAGGGTTTGATGCGTATATTATAGCAGGGCTTGTACCGGGGATCAGTGAAACCTATCAAAAAAGCGCCTCTCAAATCGGACAATCTGTAAGTATATTTACTTTATGTTATGCAATATCAGCCCCACTATTTGCATCTCTTTTAGCAGGAAAACCTATAAAAAAGGTTCTATTAACCGCTATAGTAATTTTTGGACTTGCAAACGCATTAACGGCTCTTTCCCCAAATTTTTCTGTATTCTTGATATCCAGAGCGATTGCAGGTGTTGGTGCTGGTTTGTTTTCACCATTAGCTGTAGCCGGCTCGACTCTGTTGGTTCCTATAGACAAAAAAGGAAGAGCACTTGGCCTAACAATAGGTGGAATGAGCATGGGAACTGTGTTAGGTGTTCCTATAGGTCTTTATATCGCCGACCAATTTAATTGGCAATCTGCAATGTGGTTTGTCGTTATTCTGAGTTTTATTGCTGCGTTAAGTATTCTAAAATTTCTACCACACGTTCCAGTCACAGCACCACCTGCAATAACAGAAAGAATCGCAATGTTTTTGGATAAAAGGGTCACAATCACTGTACTAATAACATTTTTTGCAAGTATTGCAAGTTTAGGCTTATACACCTATTTATCTCCATTATTACAAGACATTAATGATTCAAATAATTTAACAATGTATTTATGGGCTTGGGGTCTGGGGGGATTATTTGGAAGTTTATCGATTGGATATATAATTGACTACTTTAAGAAGCCAAAAATTTTAATGGCATTTATATTAATTATTTTAATGATTTCTGTCATGTGTATTCCGATAATGATTAATCTATCATTTATAAAATATTTACCGTTCTTTATATGGGGTGCTATGGGATGGGCATCAGGGGCACCTCAGCAACATATTTTATTATCTTATCAACCTAAACACGGAAGTGCTGCCATAGCTCTCAATAGTTCGATTAACTACCTAGGAAGCTCGGTAGGAGCGATAATAGGTGGAGTAGTTATATCTCTGGGAATGGGAACTATGGTTTTAATCTATTTCGCGGTATTTTCTATGGTAATTTCATTAGGTCTTCAATTTTATAGTATGAAAAGCAATGATTTTAAAATAATTAATACTGAATCCAGCCAATAACTACTGTAGCGCGCCGCGTGAATTGAAAAAGGGTGCCATTTAAAATGAGAAAATTCACGTATGGTGATTTTATCAAAACACGCGGAATATTTAGATTGTTTTATAATAAAATAAATGACTTTATTTTTCTCCTCTGGGAGTCAATAAAAAGTATCACCCAACCAAATACGTCGCCATTGCGCTGGCGATATGCACCTGCCGCTCATTGTGCAGTTCAATTCTGGCAACTGATACTTTGTTGCCACTACGGACGATATTGCTGCTGGCGGTGAACACTTCACCGCGTCCCGGACGCAGATAATCAATACGCAAATCAATAGTTCCGATGGTCGGCAGGCGTTTTTCCATTTCTGCTATCGTGATGGTTTCCATTGCCGTCAGAGCGTTGCCTGCGCAAATCAGGCCACCGGCAACATCCAATATTGAGGCAATCACGCCACCGTGCAGGATTTTCTGGGCCATGTTGCCGACCAGCTTATCTTGATTGCGAAATTGAAGCTCTGCATAGTCGTGATCAAAGCGGAGTAATTCGAATCCCAGCAATTGGTTGAATGGCATGTGATAAACAAATAAATCACCAATAATCTTACGGGCTTCTTCCTGTGTTAATGGCTGGGTTGATCGCTGTATTGTTTCCATGTCGGATTTCCTGATGTTAAAAAGTCAGTAAGCTGATGTTGAACAGAACCTTATGGTTAATAATTTGTTAAGTTTATGCTTTTATAACTCATCTTACCAGTTTGCGAAGCACCTCGAAAAACAATTTATTGAAGGAAAACTTACTACAGAAAATCACCATTCAGTGTGTAGAATAAACAGGTGACGTTTTAGTTTTGGGATAGCCGTTTTTATACCCAGTGATTTCAGTGGATATGGAGAATCCATGATCGATGATGATTTCGGGAAGATCCGTTTTGGCATCGACACCATGCTGAATGATATGCTGTCATTGTTTCAACAGTGAGATAGCATAGTATGTACAGGCACCTGAATCGCGTCTGTATTTTTTACTGCCTGTTTTTTTTAAATGATTGAGGGAAGGCGTGTCTACCGCAGAAGTCATCAGCACGGCATCGCTGGCTGAACAAGTATTACGAAAAACATTCGGATATCAGCAATTTCGTCCCGGACAGCAGCAGGTTATTGATGCTGTTCTCGATGGGCGTGATTGTCTGGTCGTCATGCCAACCGGTGGCGGTAAGTCGCTGTGTTACCAGATCCCTGCCCTGATCAACAATGGGCTGACGTTGGTGGTTTCGCCATTGATCTCGCTGATGAAAGATCAGGTTGATCAACTGAGGGCGAACGGCGTAGAAGCGGAATGTTTGAACTCAACCCAAAACCGTGAGCAGCAGGTTGATATCATTCAACGCTGCCGTCAAGGAAGCATCAAGCTTCTCTATATCGCGCCTGAGCGGCTGGTAACAGATAATTTTCTCGATCAATTGCATGATTGGCACCCTGTGCTGCTGGCTGTTGATGAAGCACACTGTATTTCTCAATGGGGGCATGACTTCCGGCCAGAATATCGCGCGCTGGGGCAATTTCGCCGACGCTTTCCTGAACTTCCATTTATTGCACTGACAGCAACGGCGGACAAAACAACCCGTCAGGACATTACTCGCCTGCTGGAACTGCACGATCCGCTTATCCACCTCAGCAGTTTTGATCGCCCCAACATCCGCTATACATTGGTTGAGAAATATAAACCTCTCGATCAACTATGGTCATTTGTGCGTGGTCAGCAGGGAAAAAGTGGGATCATTTACTGCAACAGTCGAACTAAAGTGGAAGAAACCGCTGAACGCCTGCAAAAGCGGGGGCTGAGTGTTGCCCCTTACCATGCTGGGCTGGATAACAATCAACGGGCATGGGTGCAGGACGCTTTCCAGCGTGACGATTTGCAGGTCGTTGTGGCAACCGTCGCTTTTGGTATGGGGATCAACAAACCTAACGTACGTTTTGTGGTGCATTTTGATATTCCGCGCAATATCGAATCCTATTATCAGGAAACAGGCAGGGCGGGGAGAGACGGCCTACCGGCGGAAGCGATACTGTTTTTCGATCCGGCGGATATGGCATGGTTGCGTCGTTGCCTGGAAGAAAAACCGGCAGGTGAGCAACAGGATATTGAACGGCACAAATTGAATGCCATGGGCGCATTTGCGGAAGCCCAGACTTGCCGTCGGCTGGTACTACTCAACTATTTTGGTGAAAGCCAGCAGACATCATGCGGCAACTGCGATATTTGCCTTGATCCACCAAAACGTTACGATGGTCTGATGGATGCGCAAAAAGCGCTTTCCTGTATCTACCGCGTTGGACAACGTTTTGGTATTGGCTATATTGTAGAAGTATTGCGTGGTGCAAATAACCAACGCATTCGTGATTTTGGCCATGACAAATTGCCCATTTACGGTATCGGTAAAGAACAGAGTCAGGAACATTGGATGAGTGTCCTGCGTCAGCTTGTTCATCTGGGATTGATTAGCCAAAATATAGCCAATTATTCGGCGTTACAATTAACAGAAGCGGCACGGCCTGTTTTGCGGGGAGAAGCGTCTTTACAACTTGCGGTACCACGTATCCAAAGCCTGAAAAGCCGGAATCAGCAAAACAAATCATACAGTGGCAATTATGATCGTAAGTTATTTGCCAAATTGCGCAAATTGCGTAAATCCATTGCTGACGAAAATAACATTCCACCTTTTGTCGTTTTCAATGACGTTACGCTGATTGAAATGGCAGAACAATGCCCGATAACACCTAATGAGCTCCTGCTGATTAATGGTGTTGGGCAGCGTAAACTGGAGCGTTTTGGCGATGTTTTCATGGCGCTCATCCGTGATCATTTTGAAGGTTTTGAATAACCAGAAGATATTAATAGAGGATGATGAATGGCGCCTGAGATATTGAAAGCAAGCTGGTTAAACCGCGAACCTCAGTTCTCTGCGTTTACGAATGGACTATTACTGGATTTCTGGAAAACCAGAGACGAACGGGAATTTATGGGTGTTGATGATATCCCTATTCGTTATGTCTCTTTCCGTTCTCTCCATCACGATAAAACGTTGTTGATCCTGCCGGGCCGCAGTGAAAGCTATGTGAAATATCCTGAAATAGCCTACGATTTTTACCACTTGGGCTACGACATTTTTATTATTGATCACCGTGGGCAGGGGCGTTCAGGGCGAATGCTTGATGATCCCCAAAAAGGCCACGTTGAAAAATTTGATCACTATGTGGATGATCTAGCCAAATTTGTTGAATTGGAAATTACCCCGCGTCAGTCTCACGGTTATTATGCGTTGGCTCATTCAATGGGAGCCGCGATCCTCAGCCGTTTTCTATTACGGCAAGAACTTGTACGTCAAGAGCCTGATTTTCGGGCGGTAGCTCTGTGTGCACCGATGTTTGGCATCAACTTACCGATGCCGCGCTGGTTGGCAAATTTTCTGGTCAATCAGGCTGAACCTTATCCTAAAAGGCGTAACAGCTACGCGGTATCAACAGGGCAGTGGCGTCCGTTGCCCTATCTTATCAACCTGTTAACCCACAGTTATGCACGTTATCAGCGCTATTTACGCTATTATGCCGATTATCCTGAATTGCGCCTCGGAGGGCCGACTTACCACTGGATGCGTGAAAGTATGCAAATGGGAGACGAACTGATTGAAAATGCAGGGGTAATTCAGACTCCGCTTATTGTTTTAAAAGCGAGTGAAGATAAGATCGTTAATAATCGGGAGTTACTGGCATTTTGTGAATCTCGACAAAAAGCCGGAACAGGAAAAGCAGGAAGAAAACCTCTGGTCATCCAAGGGGCACATCACGAAATCCTGTTCGAAAAAGATGCATTGCGGGCGCAGGCTCTTAATGCAATTTGTGATTTTTTTGACCAGCACTGATTTAGTTTAGGAACTATAACCATGTATCATGTTGTTGCTTCAGACTTGGATGGCACATTATTGTCTCCTGACCACAAATTAACGCCGTATACCAAAGAAACGCTGAATTTACTGATGAATAAAGGGATTCACTTTATTTTTGCGACAGGCCGTCATCATATTGATGTAGGGCAGATCCGCGATGGTTTGGGCATTGATGCTTATATGATTACCTCTAACGGGGCGAGGGTGCATAATACTCAGGGAAAATTGGTATTCAGCCATAATCTGGCGCCTGAGATTGCTCTTGATTTGTGCTTAATGGAGTTCGATAACCCTAATACCCTCACCAATTATTACCGTAATGATGATTGGTTCATTAACCGTGAAAGCCCTGAACAGAATGAGTTTTTTCAGGAATCTGTTTTTCAGTATCAGATTTTTCCGCGTGATAATTTCCCCACGGATGGCGTGTGCAAGGTCTATTACGTTAGTGAAGATCATGACTATTTGGAACAGTTGGAAGAAACTATTAAAGCGCGTTGGGGAGATAGCGTTAATGTCAGCTTTTCACTGAGGAATTGTCTGGAAGTGATGGCGGGTGGTGTATCTAAAGGCCATGCGCTGGAACAAGTCTGTCAGGCCATCGGATATCAATTGAGTGACTGCATTGTTTTTGGTGACGGCATGAATGATCAAGAAATGTTATCTGTGGCGGGTAAAGGCTGTATTATGCAGGGCGCACACCAACGCCTGAAAGACATCTTGCCTGAAATGGAAGTGATTGGCGCTAATGCTGATGATGCCGTTTCATACTATTTGCGGAACATGTATCAAGTCTGATGGTAATGGTTCGGAATGTTGATTGAGAGCAGCACCTGATGGGGTGCTGTTTTTTTCTGGCCATTTTTGGAAATGATATTTTTATTATATACAATGATTAGTTATATTATTTTTTATAAATGATAAATACTTGTTCTGATATTATTTTTAATAGTTATTGTTATTCCAAATATAATGGTTTTAATCATTTAATCATTTAATCATTTAATCATTTAATCATTTAATCATTTAATCATTTAATCATTTAATCATTTAATCATTTAATCATTTAATTATTTAATTATTTTCTGGTGAATTTAAACTCTAAAATATATTTATCTTAATGATTTTTATTATAAGTACTCAATAAAAGTTAATTGCAAATTGCTCACCATAACACTCCAATAGAGTATTTAGCTCATACTCCATTGTATCCTGAGTCCAGATGATAAAACGTCGCCAGTGATTTTTATTCCTTCACTTGCAGTGGTGATCCGTCGTCTCCATGATACTAATCGCTCCGGTTGGTGGTTTTTACTGGCTTTTGTTCCGATTTTAAGCATCGCGTTATTGGTATTCTTCTGCTTGGAAGGATCTAAAGGAAATAACGATTTTGGAGCAGATCCTAAAGGAATGCTTTAATATCTAAAAGTGTATCACTAATTGAGAAATTGGTTTTGCATACTCATAAAACGGTCATGTATTGAATAGTTAGATCACTTGCTAAACGTAGTTTTCTCGCTCAATAAATGTCCCTATCACTTTGTCATGCATCTCTTCCGATTTAGAGTAGCCGATTGTTTTTCTATTCAGCCTTTTTAGTCGGGTACGATAGGTAAGATTATTTCACTCTATTCGTTGGGTAAACATCTTTCCAACAAGATGGTTTTCTTCCAGAGGGCAATGATAAACAGCATAATCATCCGTGCAGTGGAACCGAATGTTAAGGGGGGACAGAAGCGATAACGGGAATACCCTTCATTTCCTTTTCCATGTCCTTTTACGTCTTCTGGTTTGTGACAATAACGATAGTGAACGTCAACTTTAGCCATGTTTCACCATAAAAAGGCTGGAGTTATCACAACAACTAACCATTCAATACATGACCCCATTTCCCTCCTATCAGTTGTAGCCTCAGTTGAATTTTCAGGATCAAATCAAGATCTGTGTATAAAATTTTGGGTAAGTCCCTAAAATCACCCCAGGAATGATTCATGATATCGAAGACTATAGTTTTATCTGCATTGATCGTTTTCAGTATGAGTGCTGCCTATGCAAGCCAAGAGAAGACGGGATGTGAAATAAAGAAAAAAACACTGGAGAAACAACTTAAATACGCACAGGCAGATGGAGATAAACGCCTGATTGCAGGATTGACGCGCACTTTAGAAAGTATAAAGGCCACTTGTGAGCTGGAAAAACGCTTAAAATATCCACAACACAACCCAGAGCCGACAAAAGATAGACTTAAAAAAGTGCAGACCAAGAAGAAATAGCAGACCTGCACCAAAACACCTATCAACCAATAGCTAGGGTATAACTACAAGCTTCTTCCCCTGACTTGCTGTGCATTAGAAGGGGAGATTTTGTAATAAACTTTATCGCCCATAAATGGCTTATTTTCAATTTCCACCGAAAGGATCGAGTTATCTCTGGAAATCGCATAATAGATAAAATCATTTCCTGTTACATCATAAGGATAATTAAAATCGGGTTTAAGAAATTTCTTCTCGTAAGACTCTGCATGGGGGTAATATTCATCCGAATAAATCACCTTCTGATTTTTAACAAAGATAATTTTATAAAAAAGACTGGCTTTCCCCGTAAATGCTGCACCGATGATATATTCAATATCCTCACGACCCATTCCTTTATCGATGATATACATTTTATCCCAATCAAAAGACGTGATTTTATTCACATCGATCAAACAGGCCGTATTCTTCTGACAATGTTTATCAACATAACCAATAAGACTCAACCTGCTGTTATTAAAAGATAAAAATACAATGGAAATTCCCAATATTAACGCAAATATGATAATAATATTCTTGTTGGCAACATGGACAAACATCATTCCCCCTTCATAATCAAATTTGATATGAGAAAACGGTTTTTAGAATTTTACCCTTGGCAATCAACTCATTACTATTAAAGCTATAACATCGGTCTTATCACTATTGCTCATGTCGTAATATTGATAAACCTAATTTGAAAGAGTCCCCCTCTGCTTTCAATCAGCAGACTGATCTTTTGGAGTTTACAATATGTCATGAGGGTATATCTTGAGTTGTGAAGAAGTTGCTACATTACTTACAAGCAACTGTTTTACAATTGCTATTTAATCTTTTAAGTGCAACTTACAAGATAAAAAATTCAACCCCCTTTTTGTTCTTCCTGCATTTAAAGAACACTATCATCGGTGCTCTATACAGCGAAAAAGTATAGTAATTGTACTAGAAATTTTTTTTGTTACAAATAGGAAAATATGGTAAGCAAATAATAGATGAAATAAATCATCACTAATGTGAAAGGAAAGCAGACTTGCGTGGAGGTTTACATAATAAGAATTGGAGCGGGAAACGAGACTCGAACTCGCGACCCCGACCTTGGCAAGGTCGTGCTCTACCAACTGAGCTATTCCCGCTTACATATCGATGTATGGTACTTTTGGTGTAATACTTTCGGTATGCCGTACTGTTGAAATTCTTCATCGGTACGGGGAGCGCATTATACGAAAAATCATTGCCCTGACAAGCCCCCAAACACAAAAAATCGCGTTCTTTGCTCTGATTGATGATTAAATCAGCAAGAAATCTGTTTCATCATCAATCCAGAGATTAATTATCGTAAACCTCGTGCACCAAACACACTTTTTATTTCTGGATAAAGTGCTCGCGGTAGTAAACCAACTCAGCAATTGATTCCCGAATGTCGTCCAATGCCTGATGAGTATTTTTCTTGCTGAATCCCGACAACATTTCAGGCTTCCAGCGGCGAGCCAATTCTTTGAGCGTACTGACATCCAGATAGCGGTAATGAAAATATTTCTCCAACTCTGGCATATAACGGAACAAAAAACGGCGATCTTGACCCACACTATTCCCGCAAATAGGAGATTTTCCCGCAGGAACCCACTGCTCCAGAAAAGCAATCGTCGCTTTTTCTGCTTCCGCATCACCAAACTGACTTTGTTTCACTCGCTCAACCAGCCCACTTGCAGTATGCGTCCGCACGTTCCAGTCATCCATCAATGCCAGTTGTTCATCAGGCTGATACACCGCAATAACCGGCCCTTCCGCAAGGATATTCAGTTCCGAGTCGGTGACAATGGTCGCGATTTCAATTATGCGATCGCGCTCTGGCTCCAAACCGGTCATCTCTAAATCTATCCAGATAAGATTGTTCTCACTTTTTGACATGATATATCCTAGTTTCCTTCAAAACAGATAGTCTGTATTAGTGGTGTATCATAACGTTTTTGATCACTCACAGCGATAATCAGCAAAATAGATGAAATTAAGTGAGGTTAGGTGGCTAAGAATAAACTCTCCAAAGGGCAACAACGCCGTGTGCAGGCCAATCACCAGCGCAGGCTGAAACAGCCGCTCAACAAGGCTGGCACTCATAAACCAGAAATGGATGACAGCCTGTTTGGCGAGCCACAGGAAGGACTGGTTATCAGCCGATTCGGGCAGCATGCCGATATTGAAGCCGCAGATGCGTCCATACAGCGCTGCAATATTCGCAGGACAATTCGTTCACTGGTCACGGGTGATCGTGTCGTATGGCGACCCACATTACAGCTCCAAACTGATGTCAAGGTCAATGGGATCGTGGAAGCTGTGCATGAACGCACCTCCGTCCTTACTCGCCCTGATTACTACGATGGCATTAAACCCATTGCAGCCAATATCAACCAAATCATGATTGTTTCCGCCATCTTGCCCGAACTTTCGCTGAATATTATCGATCGTTATCTGGTTGCGTGTGAAACACTTAATATTGAGCCTCTGATCGTGCTCAATAAAATCGATCTGTTGGATGCCGAAAGCCGTGCATGGGTCAACAGTGTCATGGATATTTACCGCCACATTGGCTATCGCGTACTGGAAGTTTCCAGCCATACCGGAGAAGGCGTATCCGAGCTGGTTTCCCAGCTGGTGGATAAAATCAGCATCTTTGCGGGGCAATCTGGGGTTGGAAAATCCAGCTTGCTGAATACCCTGTTACCAGACAATGAAAAAGATATTCTGGTCAATGAAGTATCGGATAACTCCGGCCTGGGTCAGCATACAACCACAACCGCACGCCTGTATCACTTCCCACAGGGAGGCGACGTTATCGACTCTCCGGGCGTCCGTGAATTTGGATTATGGCATTTAACGCCAGAACAGGTAACACAAGGTTTCATTGAATTCCGTGAATACATTGGCGAATGCAAATTCCGTGATTGCAAACATCAGACTGATCCCGGATGTGCCTTGAATGCAGCACTGGAGCAGGGAGCAATTGCAGAAGAGCGTTTCGAAAATTACCATCGAATTTTAGAAAGTATGGCGCAGGTCAAACCACGAAGAAATTTCACGGATGGCCAAAAATAAGACAATAATTAACGATACGTTACCCTGACATTCAACATAATGGCGGGTACAATAGTAGACTTTTGCCCAATTTGCCTATCAAAAATCCAAGAGGTTGATGTGCTGGATAATATTAAAATTAAATTGCAATATTTACTGCCAAAACAATGTATTACTAATTTGGCAGGCTGGTTCGCCAATAAAAAGGCGGGCTGGTTGACACAGTTTGCAATTCAATCTTTCGCCAAAGTCTATAAAGTAGATATGAATGAAGCCGAAAATTCTTCATTCACAGCTTACTCAACATTCAATGAATTTTTTGTTCGCCCATTAAAAGAGGGCATTCGTCCCATCGTCAATGAAGCTCACCAGTTGGCGCTGCCAGCAGACGGAACCATCAGCCAGCTCGGGATGATCCGTGACGATCAAATTATTCAGGCTAAAGGTCACTACTATACCGTAGAAGCTCTGCTGGCCGGCCAGCATCAACTTGCTGAACAGTTCCGCAATGGCCATTTCGTCACAACTTACTTATCACCCAAAGATTATCACCGTGTCCATATGCCGTGTGACGGCGTACTGCAAGAGATGATCTATGTTCCAGGCGAGCTGTTCTCAGTCAATCCATTGACCGCAGCAAATGTCCCTAATCTGTTTGCACGTAATGAGCGGGTCATCTGCCTGTTTGATACAGCTTTCGGGCCAATGGTACAGATTCTGGTTGGTGCAACTATTGTCGGCAGTATCGAAACCGTCTGGAGCGGCTGTGTCACCCCCCCGCGTGAAGGCATCATCAAGCGTTGGGCTTACCCAGCAGCAGGTCAGGAAGGCGCGATTTCTCTCAAGAAAGGAGAAGAAATGGGGCGTTTCAAACTGGGTTCAACGGTGATCAACCTGTTTGCACCCAATCAGATTCAATTTGCCAATAATTTATACAGCGGCTCACAAACCCTGATGGGTGACCTGTTGGCACAGTCTGTTACGGCAAATGAAGAGCAGGCAGCAAATGCAGATGATGAATCTATAAACAAAGATATCATCAGCTAATTTTTATCACCAAGGAGCCCCTTATTGTGCGCCTGATTATCAGTTTACTTTTCAGCCTGTTTCTTGCGAATCCGGCTTTCGCTTCGATAGCACAGTTGGATGAAACCCAACTGAAACAAGAGCTAAAACAGGTTGGAGGCAGTAAAAATCCACAGGATGCTGAAATCGCACAGGCACTTCAAGGGGCAATAAACTGGCTTAACGATGCTAAGTCCACCGATGAACGCAGCCAGACATACCAACAAACTATTGATGATTTTCCCAAGATCATCAAAGAATTGCGTCAGAAAACTCTTACTGAAAGTGATATTGTCCCTTCCATTCCGGCCAATCAGTCTATCGGCGAGTTAGAGCAGCAGACTCTCCAGACCAGTAGCCAGTTGTTGGAGCAAGAGCGTCAGCTACAGCAGGAACAGGATAAGATCCGGGAAATCAGTGATTCAATGAACCTGTTGCCCCAACAGCAGGTTGAAGCGAGGCGTCTGCTGGCGGTGGCAACTTCCCGCCTCCAATCCTTGGGTACGCCTCCGACACCGCTGACCGAAGCACAGCTGAAACTCGCTCAAGCCGAAGTCAGTGCCCGCAAAGCGGTCACTAATGAACTGGAGATGTCACAGCTTTCTGCTAATAATCGGCAGGAAATTGCCCGCATGCGGGCAGATTTATTTAAAAAACGTTATCAACGTCTGGATCTCAAACTCCAGCAATTACGCAACCAATTAAACATTCAACGCCAGCAAAAAGCAGAATCGGCTCTTGAACATACCGAAATGCTGGCAGAGCAGGCGGGCGGAAAACTACCGCAGTTTTTGTTGGATGAGCTCCATCAAAACCGCCAGCTGTCACAACTGCTCAGTCAACAAACCCAACGCATGGAGGCCATTGGCTCACAGCAACGCAAAGCTGCTAACGATATTCTGCAAGTACGCCGAACACTCAATACCATCCGTGAACAGGCGGAATGGCTGAGTGATTCAACCGCACTTGGTGAAGCATTAAGAACTCAATTAACCCGCATCCCTGATGTGCCGAAATACCAGCAACTTGACCGAAATATTGTGGAATTGCGGGTCGAAAGACTGAAATATGAGGAAATGCAGGAGCGCTCCCAACAGGAAAATGGTCAGGCATTGCCTTCATCTCAAAGCCTGACATCAGGGCAGAAGCAGGTCTATGAATCTCTTATCCGTACCAGAAAAGAGTTATTGAATTCCCTGCTTTCAGGTTATGACAATGAAATATTGGAACTCACGAAACTCAAAGTCGCAACCAACCAGTTAAATGAAGCTTTAAAAGAGATAAAGGATGCCACCCATCGATACCTGTTCTGGGTCACGGATGTCAATCCTATTTCACTAGACTATCCGTTGCTTGTCGTTCAGGCTCTGACACGGCTGCTCTCTCTGGATACGTTATCTCAGCTAGGGGTCGCAATTCACGTTATGCTGACCACCAAAGATACCCTGCTCTATTTACTGGGTACGCTATTGCTGGTGATTTTCAGTATCAGCTCACATCGTCAATATCATGCGTTCCTTGAGCGTTCCAGCAACCGTATTGGCAAAGTCACACAAGATCATTTCTCCCTTACCCTGCGTACCGTTTTCTGGTCTATTGTCGCTGCATTACCCCTGCCGATACTTTGGTCAGCCATTGGTTATGGGCTGCAAAATGCATGGCAGTACCCGATGGCTACCGCGATTGGGCTCGGTGTCAGTGAGACAACGCCAGTCCTGTGGGTTTTCATGCTCAGTGCGGCATTTGCCAATCCGAATGGTCTGTTCATCTCCCACTTCCGCTGGCCTGAAGAACGCATAAAACGGGCAATGCGTTTTTATCGTCTGTCTATTTTCTTGATCGTGCCTCTCATGATGGCATTGATCACATTCAATAATTATAGTGAGCGCGAATTTGCCGCGACACTCGGCAGACTGTGTTTCCTGATGCTGTGCGTTTCCCTGAGTCTGGTGACCAGCAGCTTAAAACGCGCCGGAGTACCGCTGTATATGGACAAACACGGCGCGGGCGAAAATATCATCAACTCTGTTCTGTGGTGGATACTGCTATCTGCCCCGATCTTGGCCGCTCTTGCGGCTATACTCGGCTATCTGCAAACTTCACAGGCGCTGCTGGGGCGTTTAGAAACCTCTGTCGCCATCTGGTTATCCCTGCTGGTTATCTACCATATTATTCGTCGTTGGATGCTGATCCAGCGGCGAAAACTCGCCTTTGAGCGGGCAAAACAACGCCGTGCAGAGATCTTGGCTCAACGCGCTAAAAGCGAAGAAGAGACGGCTAATATTAATAGCAGCGTGGAAGGCTCCATTGAAGTTGAAGAACCCGTGATCGATCTGGATGCCATCAGCGCCCAATCTTTGGGGCTGGTGCGCTCGATCCTGACGATGATTGCGTTGGTTTCACTGATTCTGCTGTGGTCAGAATTACATTCTGCTTTCTCTTTTCTGGAGAATATCCGGTTGTGGGACGTCAGCACGACGGTCAACGGGGTCAATACCATCCAGCCAATTACCATGGGATCAGTTCTGATTGCGATCTTAGTTATCGTCATCACCACGCAGCTTGTCCGCAACCTACCCGCGCTACTGGAACTTGCCCTGTTGCAGCATCTTGAACTCACACCAGGCACAGGTTACGCCATCACGACACTAACCAAATACGGCCTTACATTGATTGGTGGGATTGTGGGTTTCTCACTGGTTGGTATTGAATGGTCAAAGCTTCAATGGCTGATTGCTGCGATGGGTGTGGGTCTGGGTTTTGGGTTACAGGAAATTTTTGCCAATATTATCTCTGGCCTGATTATCTTGTTTGAAAAACCCATCCGGATTGGCGATACCGTCACTATCCGTAATTTGACTGGCAGCATCACGAAGATCAATACGCGGGCAACAACGCTGTCAGACTGGGACAGAAAAGAAATTATTGTTCCCAACAAAGCATTTATTACCGAGCAATTCATCAACTGGTCACTGTCTGACACGATCACTCGTATCGTCTTAACAATCCCAGTGCCGGCTGAAACTGATTCCGCAGAAGCGACTGACATATTAATGACCGCATCCAGACGGTCACCATTAATTCTTGATAACCCGATGCCAGAAGTGTATCTGGTTGATTTACAAAACGGTATTCAAATTTACGAATTGCGCGCTTACGCAGCGGAGATGGGGCATCGTATGCCCGCCCGCCATGAAGTGCATCAATATATTTTGCAGGAGTTCCACAAACATGGCATTACCTTGCCATTCCCGCCATTTCAGGCACGTGTTGATATCTTCGGACAAGAAATCCGCAGTGCCACAACCAATATTTCGGGTCGCAATCCACCGCGTAAACCGGGAGAACTATAAGCTCAATTCGAGATGATGAGGCGTATACCTTTTCAGATAAGTGGATTACTGGCTTTAAATGGCGTTTCGATCTTGGGAAACGCCATTACAGATATTGCCATTCCGTGGCTGATTCTAGAAATATCAGGCAGCCCACTGCTGGTCGCAGCCGTGATGTCTGCCAAAATAGTGCCGTTGATATTATCCATTTTCTTTAGCGCACAACTAGTAGATAAATACGGAGCCTTCCGTATTTCAGTCTTATCTGATTTGGTGAACTTCCTGAGCGTCTTGCTGATACCCGTATTTTATACAATGGATATCATGCACTTTTACCTGTTAGCCATTCTGCTTATATTCTCGACAATTTTAGATTCTCCGGGACGTTTAGCAAAAGACGTAATGCTGGCAAAGGAGATTAAACAGAATAAAAGTGAACATGAGTTGATCAATGGAATCAACAGTACCATTGAAAATATTTGTGACCTCACTGGACCTGTATTGGGTTCATTGATTATTGCCCTGTTCGGTACAATCAACGCCCTATACTTCGATGCAGTCAGTTTTTTAGTGGTTGCGCTGGGGCTGATTATTCTGAAGAAACACTTTGTCACCAATATCAATGAAGTTACTGAGATTCCTTCTCTGCCACACCACTATTTCCTCGAAGCACTCAAATACGTTAAGTCAGAAAAGGAACTGTTTTCTATTCTTATCCTGAGTTCAGTGGTCAATTTTGTCATCGCTCCATTCCTGATCGTTTATTTACCTTATGTGAATAAAGTCGAGTTTAATTCCGTCGTCAGCCTTGGTGTTTCCATGACCTGCTTTGGCTTAGGCACAACGTTTTCTTCCTTACTGTACGGTATTTACGGCAAACATTTTGCCAACAACCATATTATCCTTTCTGGCTACAGTCTGTTTGTACTGTGTTTGATAACCCTAAGCCTGCTCAGTGGGCAATATATTCTTTTTGCCCAGCTATTTGCTATCGGCTGTTGCATTGGTTTTACCGCACCTGTTGAAGTCACTTTAATTCAGCGCCAAGTGCCAGAGAATCTGTTTAGCCGGATAATAACGCTGTTTTCTTCTACGCGCTTTCTTGCCGTGCCTGTCGGGTACGTCTGTTTTGGTACTCTGCTGGGATCCAGCCTTACCAAACAAACACCGTTAATTATGGCAACAATAGTATTGGGTGGTTTATTGGCTTATCTGGCTATGCATGGAAGGGTGAAATGAAGACAACTCTTTTTCAAATTGACAAACTATTACAACACCATGTGTCTTTACCCTTATACCGCCAAATATACCAGCGTTTTATTCAGGCGATTAATCAGGGCATATTGAGACCTGAACAACGTGTTCCGTCTATTCGTACGTTATCCAGTGAACTGCAAGTTTCACGCAGTACAGTGGAATCTGCCTATACGCTATTACTGAACGAAGGCTATCTAGAGTCCCGAGGGCAGGCAGGTACGATTGTGTCCCCAAAGCTTGCGGACAGAGTATTACAGCCTCCTGAAACACTTATATCATCGTCTATCGATGTGACTAGGTCGTGTCCCTTAATTATATAACCGCTTGTAAAAGAGTCGAATACAGCCTAATTTCACCATGGATAAATAGTTTCGGGCGGTTAATGAGCAACTGTCTTTCACTTTACACCGTGTGGAATGATTCGTCCCACGGTCTATTTGTTTTTATCATTGCATTGAGAATGACCAGTAATTTACGCATACACGCAACGATGGCGACTTTGTTTGGCTTGCCTGCTTCGGTCAATCTCTTGTAGAAAGCGCAGAGAACGGGGTTAAATCTAATTGCCGTTAACGTGGCCATATATAGCATTCGACGCACCATTGCTCTTCCTCCAAAGATTGTTCGTTTCCCCCGGAAAAATCCAGAATCTCGATTAAACGGTGCAACACCAATCAAGGCACTAATTTCCCGGCGTGTTAACTTACCCAACTCCGGTACATCAGCGATCAAAGTGGCTATTGTGGCAGGCCCAACGCCTTTTACTGTAGATAATAAATCGAGTTTGGAACGATGATAGGTTTTAATGTGTTTAGACAAGGCAGATTCAATGACCTTAAGCTGTTCCTGTATAAAGCTGATCATTAAAGTGATGCTTTCTCGAATGTCTGGATGGCAATTCCCCAACCTTTGGCGTTCTGAGATGGAAAGTACGACCAATTGGCGACGACGTGCGATCATGGCTTGCAAGACTCGTTGCTGAGCAGAGGGCAATATCCTGACTATTTTATCCCGGTCTGTTCGTTGAGATAAAACCAGGGCTAACTGTGCCAGCACCTGAGCATCTATTTTATCGGTTTTGGCTAAGTTACCCATTGCCTTAGCAAAGTCACGGGCTTGTCGGGGATTGACGATAGCAACAGCCAGCCCTATGGTCTGTAAAACACAAGCAACGGATACCTCATAACCCCCTGTTGCTTCTAATACAACTAAATCAATCTCATAGTTGGTCAGTGTAGCCGCTAGTTCATCATGACCTTCAGGGGTATTTGGATATGTCATTACGGTTCCCTGAGCACCAAGTGCAATTTCAAGTGAAGCTTTGGCAACATCAATACCGATACAAATCGTTTTAGTCATGGTTCTTCGGCTCCCATTCTTGCAAATACGAATTGTGTTTCAAGCAACTGTTCGGGTTTCTCGAAGAAAAGTCACAATCATGCGTCGAAAGCTCATTAACGGGCTTAATCCCTTGATGGTTATCTGACTGCATGATTGTTACCAATCTAACTTAACCATAATAAACCAGATTAAAGATACAAGATGGTCCCCACCACCCTGTGAGCGGTATGCTGGCAGGGTGTTTCTTTCAGGAGAAGACCATCATGCAAAACGTTACGCTTATTGGTATTGATCTCGGCAAACATTCTTTCCACGTTCACTGTCAGGACAAATCAGGAAAGGCCCTGCTGCGTAAAAAATTTACCCGCGCCAGACTGATGGAGTTTTTAGCGGGATCGCCATCAGCGACTGTTGTAATGGAAGCCTGCGCCGGTGCTCACTTTATGGCTCGCCGGATCGCTGCTTTTGGTCACGAAGCGAAGCTGATTTCTCCACAATTTGTTCGTCCTTTTGTAAAGAGCAACAAGAACGATTTTGTGGATGCTGAAGCCATATGCGAAGCTGCATCTCGTCCCTCCATGCGATTTGTGCAACCACGAACAGAGGCGCAACAAGCTATGCGCGCCCTGCATCGGGTCAGAGAATCACTGGTCAGAGACAGGGTTAAAACCACTAATCAGATGCACGCTTTTTTACTGGAATTTGGCATCAGTATGCCGATCGGAACCGCCGTGATAAAAAGACTTTCAACCGTCTTGGCAGAGAACGAACTTCCTCCCTATCTGGCACAGTTGCTGATGCGCTTACATGCCCATTATCTTTATCTTGTCGAACAGCTCACCGAGCTTGAGACGGCACTGGAGCAGGAGCTGAGACGTGATGAAACAGGACAGCGTCTTCAGACAATACCGGGCGTGGGTCCGATAACTGCCAGCGTCTTATCATCGCAGCTGGGCGATGGTAAGCAGTATGGCTGTAGCCGGGATTTTGCTGCTTCAACCGGTCTGGTACCACGCCAGTACAGCACGGGTGGCAAAAATACGCTTTTAGGGATAAGTAAACGCGGAGACAAAAATCTGCGACGGTTACTTGTCCAGTGCGCCAGAGTCTTTATCCAGAGAATCGATTATCAGTCAGGAAGGCTGGCTGAATGGGTAAAGGCTCAGCTTGAGCGAAAACACTCAAATGTTGTGGCCTGTGCGCTGGCCAACAAATTAGCCCGGATAGCCTGGGCAATCACAACACGGCAAACTGTGTTCGAAAGGTAACGACGACGCCAGTCTGACTGGCAGGTTAATCGTTAATTAAAGCAGTTCCCAATCTGGTTTTGCGAAGACTGATTATTGATGACATGAACGGCTTATCGACCTGATGGAATCCTGACATAAAAAATGGCTCTCTGAAGCCGTGCGGTTTTTTAGGCTTATCAGGTGCGGAACTCATCGAGGCGCGGGCATCCCTGCCCATAGTGACGCCGGATAGATTTAAGCAAGCCAACATCAATCAAAAATCAGTGTTGCAAAAAAGGTGGGGACCATAGATTTTTCATAGCGGGTTGCAATACGCCGATTTCCTTTCAGAAAACCGAAACAGCGTTCGACCACATTCCGGTCACGATAAGCCTGCTTATCAAATTGCGTGCGACCATCAGTACTACCTTTTTCATTGATTTTATAAGGAATAATGCTCTTTATCCTCAATTTTCGCAGATAACCACGGAGTTTTCCGCCCGAATAGCCTTTATCTGCCAGTACCGCTTTACCGCGCCGTTTCATGAAACCATTTTTGCGTTGGACGCCAATGCCATCGAGCAACGGAATGGCGGATTGACTTTCATGAGCTTGCCCAGCGGTCACTATCAGGTTGAGGGGAAATCCCTTTCGGTCGGTTGCCAGGTGGATTTTGGTGCCATAACCACCGCGTGAGCGACCCAGCGCATGATCGTCAGCGATATCGGGATGTTTTTTTTCGCGCCTGCGGCATCTTTACTCGCGCGAATATTGCTGCCATCCAGGCAAATTTCAGCCCAGTCAATCAACCCTTTTTCATCCAGAATGGACAGTAAACGATTAAATATCTTGTTGATAATGCCTGATTTTGACCAACGATTAAATCGGTTATAGACCGTTTTCCAAGGCCCATAGCGTTCCGGTAAGTCGCGCCACGGTGCCCCTGAACATAGCACCCAGAACATCCCATTCATCACACGGCGGTGTTCAACATAGGGACGTCCTGCCCGTTCTGAATGAACCAGGGGCAAACAAGATTCTATCAATATCCATGCTTCATCAGGAATGTCGTAGCGTGCCATCATCTTTTCCTATATTGAAAACCGTTTAGATGATAATACTACCGATTTACATTAAGGGACACGGCCTAGTATATCTTTATTCGATTCTGCTTCATCCATTCATCCCTCACCTTATCAACTAGGGCTACCAGCGTTGGATCTCTTTCCCCGCAAATTATGGAATACCCTCACCGTCAAACAACTGCGTTTGCAAAGCCGATATATGTCTTACCCGCAACCTGCGGGCTATTTACCGTTACGAGAAGCCATTGCGGCTTATCTTCAATTATCACGTGGGGTGAGCTGCTCTCCACAACAGATTTTTATCACCGCTGGCTATCGCGGCGCTCTCAACCTAATTGCTCACACCCTGATACAACCACGGGATCAAATTTGGCTCGAAGATCCCTGCTTTCCTCCCAGTCAACATTTTCTATCTCAAATAGGCGCTGAAATTATTCCCGTGCCAGTCGATCAAGAGGGCATGAATATTGCGGTGGCTCAAGAACTCGCCCCAAATGCACGATTTGCTCTGGTTACACCAGCACATCAAAGCCCATTAGGCGTTACACTGTCAATGGCACGAAGACAGATGCTTTTAGCGTGGGCAGAACAGAATAATGCCTTTGTCATCGAAGATGATTATGACAGTGAATATCAATATGATGGACGCCCTCATCCTGCGCTGGCCAGTTTGGGATCTAACAATGTTTTGTATATCGGCACATTCAGTAAAGTTCTGACGCCAACACTCCGGCTTGCCTATCTCGTCGTTCCTCCCCATTTGTTAACGAGCTTTAATGCTGTATGCCACACTCGGCAAGATGGCTGTCCTTTATTACAGCAAGCCGTCGTCACGGATTTCATGCAGGGAGGTCATTTCGCCCGTCATTTACGTAAAATGCGCACTGCCTATGCGCAGCGACGCCAGATAGTCATTGAGAGTTTGAATCAAGTTTTTGATAGCCGCCTGAGGTTCGATATTCCCGCAGGTGGCCTCCATTTGCTGGCAAGACTTGCGCATTATGAAGATGATGTAGCACTGGCTCAACTCGCCAGAGAGCATGGGCTTGGCATTACCGCCTTGTCCGCACGAAGATTGAGCTCAGATTGTGGCAAGGGATTACTGTTTAGTTTTGCCAATGAAACCACTCCCGAAAATGCTTTGAAACATGCTCAATTACTGCAAAAATGTCTGCCTACTGCATCAAGATCCAGTAATTAAACGATCACTGACGCATACCGATTGCAAGGCGATTCATTCCATTCATTAATGCAATCGCGAAGGTCAAATCAGCGATTTCTTTATCCGTAAAATGGTCTTTCAGTGGTAAATAAGCATAGTCATCCGCATGTGTTGTAACAACATGGGTGAGGGATTCAGTCCATTCCAAAGCCACCTTTTCACGCAAGGTAAACTGACCGCTGACACGCCACCCTGCCAGTTCAGACAAACGGCGTTCAGTTTCCTGATTTTCCCGCAAGGATTGACTATGTTTGTTCAAACAGAAAGCACAGCCATTGATTTGGGAAATACGCAAATAGATTAATTCAATCAGTGCTAGCCCCAATGGACTTTCTTCCAACTCTTGCTTTATTGTACGAAAACCCTGTAACAACTCTGGTGATAAATCATAATAGGCAAGGCGCAAACTACTCATTAATAAAACCCCTTATCTCATGTCTTTGTGAATGTGGTAAACGATATAACAATCCATCAATTCGGATAAGGGACAAGATAAGTCTTTTTAGCCATGACAAGTTATTTGGCTTAGATAAAAAGCAGATAAACAGTCACACATATTCAGAGAAATAATATGTCGAATGCGTAGAATAGTGATTATTTATAAATATAAAAACCGCTGATCATAATTTTTGATCGGCGGTTTTATGGGTCATGTATTAAATGATTAGATTAGGTATTAAAAATAATGTTCACGTTCAATAAAGGTTCCTATCACTTTATCGTGCATTTCTTCCGATTTTGAATACCCAATGGTTTTTCTATTCAGCCTTTTGATTCGGGTACGATGCGTTAAATTCGTTCTCTCTATACGCTGAGTAAACGCCTTTCCAGTCAAGTGCTCTTCCTCGGGAAGTGGGTCATAAACAACATAGTCATCCGTGCAGTAAAACCGAATAGTAAAGGAAGATAAGAGGGTAAGCAGCTTGTCTAACGTTTTTCGACTGCGATCGCCAAAAACATGAGCCACTATTCGCTTCAGGCGGGGTTCCCAAGCATACCAAAGCCAGCGTTGGTTTTTCTTATTGCCGACAAACGACCATTGCTCGTCGATTTCACAGACAATCTGGATGCCACATTCCGCAAGGGGAAGTGTCGTTACGTTTCGGGGTCTGAGGTTTTTAATGTTTTCATGACGGTGGCGGTGGCGACTTTCAGGATCCGAGCGGTGTCACGAATTCCCCCGTTATTCATCGCGATATCGACAATCTGTTCTTTAACGCCGGGTTTGCAGGCCTGATAGGTATACGCCAACTGAAAGACCTTACAGCAGCTATAACAGCGATAACGAGGATGTCCGCCATTTCCTTTCCCATGTCCTTTGACCTGTCCTGATTTGTGGCAATAACGGCAATAGACATCAACTTTGGCCATACTTCATCCTTAAAAAGCCGGAAGCATATCACAGCAACTAACCATTTAATACATGACCTCTTTTTATGTTGATTATAAGTTAAAAAATGTTGGTTATTTGACATGTGATAAAATATCGTGGATGTCACCAACAACTTACGTGAAAGATTTATCACTTTGTGAATGAAAAATTTTGTAAATATTCTGTCTTCATGTTTCCCCGTCTATGGCAGAAGGTTTACCCGCTGTGATGAACGCTGTTACCGTCATTAGCGAAGCGGTGGCTTCCATGCCTTGCTATCTCTATCGGGTACAGCACCAGAACGGCAAAGAATTCCGCGAATGGTTGAGTGACCATCCGGTCGATTATTTGCTGAATGAATGTCCGAATGACTGCCAGACGCCGTATCAGTTCAAACGCACCCTGATGCGTCATTGCCTGCTGAATGGCAATGCGTATGCGGTGATTGTCTGGGGGGGGATACGTACCACACAAGGCGACTGCATTGATTATGACCGTATTCGGGACGACATTCTCAAAGACAGTCAGCACCTTGATATCAAGTTAGTGGGATTTGATACATGGAACGCCACGCACCTACGCACCCAATTGCAGGGCGCGGGGCTGGATGTTGAGCCGTTCCCGCGAACGCCAATATCGAACCGAACAAGAAGAAGTCCGCGAATAAAATCGACCCTGCAATCGCGTTCCTGATGAGCTTTGGCACATGGCAGATTGAGCATGAAGACTTTGCGTTCAGTCTCAATGATGAGCAACAGCAGAGATTGGCTAACTTTGACGGAGTTTAGATATAAGTAATTCCCTATCAAGATGAGAACAATAAAATCAATGCGTTAAAAGGTGAGGTATCGCCTTTACTTCACCAAGTTTTATCAGTCATTAAATATATTTTATTAATTCTTCACTTATCATTTTATGTCATCCTGCCACCAAAACATGCAATCTATCAAATATTAGTCAATCCGTACTCTCCAATATTGATGAACCATTTATTGATGTTCACAGGCGGAGTAGTATCCCACCGCCTTCATGTTATTTAGCAATGTGTATTGTTGATTAAATGAGGGAATTACTATGCAAGATAAGAAGCCTGATACACCTGTTTCCGAAGATAGCAATTTAGTGACAGTTACCACACCGGAATATGTCAAAGATTCAATCAAAGCAGCCATTGATCAACATGCCGCAAGTCGTAATCATCCCTATGCAACCCTGACTGACAGAGGGTTTGTGACTCTCAGTAATGATGTGGATAGTGATAGTGAAATGACTGCGGCAACCTCTAAAGCTGTTAAAAAAGCCTATGATTTAGCGAATATCGCCAATCAAAATGCTCTCAATAACAACTCCGATCTCTATTTAGAGAAAGCGCAGAACGGAGCGGATATTCCGAATAAAGATGAGTTCGTAAAGAATATTGGTCTAACGGAAACCATAAATCTAGCAAAAAATTCCGTACCTAATAATAGAAAAATCAATGATAAATCATTAACGAATGATATTATATTGAATTCAAAGGATGTCCATGCTCTGAATGACGTTATAAAATTTGATGGTATTCCTGACTCCAAATATATTGGGGTGTTTAGTGCTAGCGGCTCTGCTAGTGGATATGCAAAAGGAATTAATTTTGGATTGCTAGATTATGATACGGGTCAGATATATATTCGCTCGTCAGGCGATTTGTATGCCTATTATTTTGTTAATGGAGAGGATCGCGTAGGGGGAAAAGTTTGGTCAGAAGTTAATACTACTATAGGTAATAATGGCTGCATTAAGAAATCAGCCCCTACAATTCTAATTTACTCAGATGGCAAATATACTATCAACAATAAATCCGAAAATACTATTGTTGAGTGTCTATCAAAGGGCACTTATCTCATCAAAGGTGTTATCGGGTTTAGTAATGATGAAGCAATAGGCAGTATCGAAATCCCACGGTGTCAGAATGACCTTCCATTGATTTGGGTCAACCACGAAGTCCTTCCTGATGGCTCAATCAAATTAATGACCTACCACCGTGAACACTCAGACGTCCCTTCTTTCGCCAGAAATATACGTGAAGGCTACGCGGATGGTGATTTGATTGATATCCCCGAAGGCAGGTTTGTTTCTGTTCGAGTGCAAATGCCTCCTGCTAAGGGAGAATAATTACAGGTTTAATTTTGCTGTGGATTGTTGTCGATGATTCTGAACTGAATCTTCCGGTATGTGGACACGGACGTCAAACAATAAACTGTATTAATCACATGTCCTTTCACAAGGCCAGAGCAGATAAGTGTATTAACCTGCATATCGTATTTCTGATGAACTTTGGCTTTTCCCTTGAGTGAGTAACAACAGCGACCTAAAGCATTCAATAGGATATAGCGCAAAAAGTTAAGCGTTTATACTGATACGCTTATTGAGTCAGATAAACCAATCAGTTAAAAGTAGCCCCGCTATTGGCAAAATCCAATGGTCAAGGTTTTGCAGCCTTGTGTAACTATATACACTGGTAGGAAGTTTCTACCAGTGCGTCTGTTATCACCCTTTCAATGGTGGTTCAGGCAGGGGAGGCTTCGGCCTCGCTGGTTATAGTTACCCAGTCTGCAAACCCTGTCTGGATCGCCACCATCAATGATCAATTAATGGAAGGAGTAGCAGGAATAAGTAACGTTAGAAATGACTGGCATCAAGCCGATATTATTGCTGAATTACGTAAACGTGGTACAACCTTAGCGGCTGTCTCCCGTGAATCGGGACTCAGTTCATCGACATTAGCGAATACACTTAGTCGGCCTTGGCCGAAAGGTGAATGGATTATCGCTAATTACCTCGAAATACATCCCTCAGAAATCTGGCCAAGTCGATATTTTGATAGTAACGGTCAACTTATCAAACGAACTGCCCGAAAAGTTTCTAATTAGCGGAAATTTAGTTAAAAAATATCTCCGTGGGGTAACGATTACCCCACTCAGTGTGTTCCTTTGGTTCGGTTTTCATCTCTTCCAAAATAAATATTCATCCATTACTTTGTTACTATGCTTTATTATGTTTTTGTATTAGTGCAATGAAGCGTGGGGTAATATCTGGGGTAATAAAATGAATAATTTGTCTTTTCTTGAATTAAAATCCATTTAAAAATCAATAGGAAATAAGTTTAATGCTAAGTTATCGTCACAGTTTCCATGCCGGCAACCACGCGGATGTGCTGAAGCACACTGTGCAAAGCCTGATCATTGAGTCAATGAAGGGAAAAGAGAAACCTTTCCTGTATTTGGATACCCATGCAGGCGCAGGCCGTTATCAGTTGAGCGGGGAACATGCCGAGCGTACAGGGGAGTATCTGGAAGGTATTGCCCGTATTTGGCAGCGTGATGATATTCCCGAGGAATTGACGGCGTATATGAGCGCGGTAAAGGCGCTGAATCCGCATGGTGTTCTGCGTTATTATCCAGGTTCCCCGCTGATTGCCCGCCATTTATTGCGGGAATATGACGAGCTTAACTTGAGTGAATTGCATTCCAGTGATTTTCCTTTGTTACGTAGTGAATTTTCCCGTGATGAACGTGTTCGCCTCCTGCGGGAAGATGGTTATCAGCAGTTGAAATCAAAACTACCACCCAAAAGCCGCCGCGGGTTTGTGCTGATTGACCCCCCTTATGAACTGAAATCTGACTACCAGAATGTCGTCAAAGGTATTTTGGAAGGATATAAGCGCTTTGCGACCGGTACTTACGCGCTGTGGTATCCGGTTGTACTGCGTCAGCAAATTAAACGTATGCTCAAGGATCTGGAGTCAACAGGCATTCGCAGGGTTTTACAGATCGAGCTTGGGGTACGTCCTGATAGTGATCAGCGTGGTATGACGGCGTCCGGTATGATCGTCATTAATCCGCCGTGGAAGCTGGAACAGCAGATGAAAGCGGTATTGCCTTGGCTGCATCAAGTACTGGTTCCTGAAGGAACAGGTCATACTTCTGTGGCATGGGTTGTGCCTGAATAGGTATTTGTTCAAAACTGCATTATCATCAAATAGTTGTTGCCTATAGTAATGAAAGCCAGAACCATCCAGAGTCAGTGATAACTTTTTGTCATAATAGACTAGGTTGAACTTTAGCTTGTACTGGTAAGTTAATTGATTAGACGGAAGTGACCTAAGATGAGTAAACATTACGATTATATTGCAATTGGTGGTGGCAGTGGTGGTATTGCCTCCATGAACCGTGCTGCCATGTATGGGCAGAAATGCGCCCTGATTGAAGCGAAAGCGCTGGGCGGAACATGTGTGAATGTGGGCTGTGTACCAAAGAAAGTGATGTGGCATGCCGCCCAGATTGCGGAATCTATTCATCAATATGGTCCTGATTATGGTTTTGATACCACGGTAAATCGTTTTGACTGGAAGACATTGATTGCCAGTCGTACTGCCTACATTGATCGTACTCATCAGTCTTATGAGCGTGTGCTGGGCAATAATAAGGTCGATGTTATTCATGGATTTGCCCGTTTTGTTGATGCACATACAGTCGAGGTCAATGGAGAAAAAATCACCGCTAACCATATCCTGATTGCTACGGGTGGGCGTCCGGTGTGTCCTACGATTCCGGGAGCGGAATATGGTATTGATTCTGATGGTTTCTTTGAACTGGATGAAATGCCAAAGCGTGTTGCTGTGGTAGGTGCAGGTTACATCGCTGTGGAAATTGCTGGTGTTTTGAAGGCGCTGGGCAGTGAAACGCATCTGTTTGTGCGCAAACATGCGCCGCTGCGTTCTTTCGATCCGCTGATTGTCGAGACCTTGCTGGAAGTTATCAAGAATGAAGGGCCGACACTGCATACGGAAGCGATATTAAAAGCCGTGATTAAACATGCTGATGGCAGCCTGACGTTGCAATTGCAGGATGGCAGAGAGCAGACGGTTGATACGTTGATCTGGGCGATTGGTCGCGAGCCGATGACCGATAATCTGAATCTGGCCGTCACTGGTGTTGAGTTGAATGAGAAAGGTTATATTCAAGTCGATAAATATCAGAATACCAATGTCAAAGGTGTGTATGCGGTAGGCGATAACACGGGCGCAGTGGAATTGACGCCGGTGGCAATTGCGGCAGGTCGTCGTCTATCGGAACGTCTGTTTAATAACAAGCCGGAAGAGCATCTGGATTACACCAATGTGCCAACGGTGGTATTCAGCCACCCGCCAATCGGTACGGTAGGTCTGACGGAGCCGCAGGCAAGGGAACAGTATGGTGATGATCAGGTTAAGGTTTATACTTCGTCATTTACTGCGATGTATACTGCCGTGACGCAACATCGTCAGCCATGCCGGATGAAATTGGTTTGTACGGGAGCGGATGAGAAGATTGTCGGTATTCATGGTATCGGCTTTGGTATGGATGAAATCCTGCAAGGTTTTGCGGTTGCGCTGAAAATGGGCGCGACGAAGAAGGATTTTGATAATACCGTGGCGATCCACCCGACGGCAGCAGAAGAATTTGTGACAATGAGATAATTTTATTTCTTTTTTATGTCATCGTTGAAATCCAATATTTTAAGGTTATGAGTTGTCAGACTCATAACCTATTAAATTTACGGTCATATATTCAATAAATAGAGCTTCCAAACAGACTGTTCACGTTCGCTAAAAGTCCTGATAATGTTCCTCGCTGGAGGATATTCTTCGTAGATTAAGTATCAAGCACTTGCATTCGATTGAGGCGCTGCTGATAGCATTGAAGTGTCGCTTTGATCGCCTCCTTCGACATAAAAGAATTTCGGTAAGTTGATTCTATCAACTGGGTCTCTTTGGTTAAGTCCATCAATAGCTTTCTGAGCAGCTTTTCACTCAGCCCCATACTTTGACCAAAAAGAAGGAAGTCAATCCCCAGATACTCGCCATACTTAGTTTCAAAGCCCGGAGCAAGTCCCTTATCTCCTTCCTCCTGAACCAGTAATGGCAATGCGAGTCATTATTGCCTAGCGGATAGGCATAAACAATGCGGCGAAACAAATCCATCTTAAATTTAATGTTGTCATTAACGTGCTGAATAAGAAACAGGGCAACCTGATCATAACTAACGTATTGCTTACCTGTTTAGTCCCAGATTTACTGAATTGGTGGTGGGAGTAAGTTGTTGCTCACAATCCCGGGGCTTTCCACAGCGATGTTGTCAGCCCGTCATCTACCAGATGAAGTTGGTCTGCGTACACCGCCTGCCAATTTTTTTTCGCTTTTTGGTAAATATCCCAATGTGTCAAATCCGGCTGATATTCCCGCTCCCAGCGCACCAGTTTTTCTCCGGTTTCAGGCAGTGAGTCATACAATGAAACTCCCACACCGGCCGCAATTGCACAGCCCAATGCGGTTGCTTCCTTAACCACAGGAACCCGCACGGGTAATCCTGTTACGTCGGCGAGGATCTGGCACCAGAGTTTGCCCTTGGAACCACCGCCGGCAAAGACCAGCGAGTCTGGCTTCACTCCAGAGAAACCTGCAATCAAATCAAGATTACAGGCCGAGACAATGGCCGCATTTTCCTCCAGTGCTCTAAATAGCGTCGCTTTGTTGCATTTTTCCGGATCAATCGACAGGTTGAGGAAGGAAGGAGCTGCGTGATACCACGATTTAAAGCGCATTACGTCTGAAAAAATCGGCATGATGCCATAAGCTCCTGCGGGAACGCGTGCCGCCATGTCTTCCATCAGGCTGTAAGCATCAACACCCAGCCGTTCCGCCATTAGTTTTTCTTCCGCACAGAAGGCATCGCGGAACCAGCGCATGGTCAGGCCGGTGAAAAAGCTGATGGATTCCGCCTGTGCCATGCCGGGAATGACATGCGGGTTGATGCGGATGTTCATGTTGGGATCGGTGATCGGAGCTGGCAGGTTGACGACCTGCTGCCAGAAAGTGCCACCGAGTACGGCGGTCTGAGCGGGTTTGACGACACCAATGCCGAGGCAGCCGAGCTGGACATCGCCGCCGCCCATAATGACGGGCGTGCCGCTGTTTAGCCCGCAATCTGCTGCCGCTTTTTCGGTGATGTAACCGAGCAGGGTGCCGGTTTCTTTGACGGGGGAAAGGATATCGGAACGCAGTCCGGCCATTTCCAATAGGTTAGGGCGCCAGTTGCGGCTGACTAAATCCAGCATTCCCGTTGTACCAGCGTTGGAGGGATCAACCGCCAGCTCGCCACTGAGCATATAAGCCAGCCAGTCGCTGATCATAGTGAGTGTACTGGCCTGCCGATAGATATCCGCGCGATGATGCGCAAGCCACAGCAGACGGGGCATCGCTCCCAGCGCCAGTGTCTGGCCGGAGTAACGGTAAACATCATACTCAAAGGTATTGTCGTAAAGCTCCTTCAATTCGCTGACTTCATGGCCAGAGCGGGCATCGACGTTGGCACAGGCCCAGATGGGATCGCCACTGCGATTATACAGGACAATGCCTTCCCGCATTGAGCAGGCGGCAACGCCCTGAATCGCACTGGCAGGCAGTTCCGCCTTTTGCAGTGCCTGGCGAATACATTGACACGCCAGTTGCCAGTTGGTTTTCAGGTCGAATTCCATTGAACCTGAGACATTCGGTACAGGCTGGTGTATCCACTCAGCCTGTCCAACGGCAACCTGATTTCCTTCGAGATCAAATATTACTGCACGGATACTGCCAGTTCCTGCATCAAGCGCCATCAGATACTTCCCTGATGGGTGAGCGTGAGCGCGTTGATTCATGATGCTATCCTCGTCTGTCGTTATCTTTTTATTCGATAGGGCACAGGGGATGGATAAGCAGTGTTAGTCGATTACGTCAGCATGGCTCTTGCGGTCTGTTCTTCGGTTACCAGCGAGCTAATATAGCCGCCTTTCAGTGCGGCAATGATGGCACCGGCTTTTTCAATACCACCCGCCACACCGATCACATTCGGGATCGTTTTCAGTTCTGGCAGGGAGATACCGATCAGTTCCTGATGGATATCGATATGGCTGACCAGCTCACCTTCTGCATTGAAGAAATAACCGAGGATATCCCCAATCGCGCCTTTGCGGCCAAACATCAATTGTTCTCCGTCGCTGATATAGCCGGAACGCATGATGGTCGCCTGCTGTCGCTGGTTGATCGCTCCGATTCCCACCACGGCGATATCTGCGGCACAGGCAGTCAGGATCACATCCCGCACACTGCGTTCTTCGCGGAACGTAGCGGCGACTTGGTGAGTTGACGCCCGCAGCGGTGCAGGAATGATGCTGACAGGGCAGTCTGCATCAAGCTGACCAATCCCCGTCATATAAGGTCCGACGCCGCCAGACAACGTCACCAGCCGGATTTGTTGGGACGAAATAAACCCACTCAGGTGCTGTAAAGTACACATCGGGGTTTCGCCAAATCCGATAGCCAGTAGCTGACTAGGCTCAATCAGTGCCATTAGCAGGTGGGCAGCGCCGACGCCAAGACGGGTGTTGATATTTATTTCGTCAAGAGCCGGCAGTACACGAACCTGCTTGAGATTAAAGCGTTTTTGCAGCGTATCTTCCAATTCCAGACACCCTTCATAGCGTGAATTGATCTGCACGCGGATCACGCCCGTCTGCCGCCCTTTCTCCAGTAGGCGGGAGATTTTGAGGCGGCTGAGGCCGAGCAATTCACCGATGTCTCCTTGAGTCAGACCATCGTGATAGTAAAACCAGGCTATGCGAGCCAGTAGTTCTTCTTCACTCATGCTGTTTCCTGAATAGCCATGACCTGAATGGTTATTATCTGAATAAGAAAGTTCCTCGGATAACCCGCTTCTCTCTGATACTGATTGCTTCTTGGTTGGTTTGATCGACATAACAACTTGTTTATCCACTGGCAAAGAATTAAGCATAAAAGCCTCTGATGTGCTAGAGGGCGATCGCAAAAATTTGAACATATTTTGATAGAGATCTGATTTTTTCACAAAATGTGATGGAAATATTGCAAAAACTTCAGATTATGAATTAGAGTTGTGAACAAAAGTATTTTAAATTGATAAATGTTCAATTGCTATGTCCCTCTTTTGGCGGTTCGTGGAGTCAGTAAGCAATTTTCCGGTCTGGCGGTATTGAAACATATTGATTTCACCCTGATTGCGGGGCAGGTTCATGCTTTGCTCGGCGGCAATGGCGCAGGTCAATCGACGCTGATGCTGGATGGTCGTACTATCAGTCATCTGACACCTGCTAAGCGCATCAATTGGGCATCTATCTGGTGCCACAGGAACCTTTGTTATTTCCCAGTCTTTTTGTTCAGGAAAACATTTTATTCCGTCTGCCTAAACATCAGGTCAGCAAAAGCCGGATGCAGCAATTACTGAACCAGCTGAATTGTTCGATGGATCTGAATACCCCTGCTGGCAACCTGAATGTGGCGGATAAGCAGTTAGTGGAAATTATACGCGGGCTGCACAGGCCGCGGAAAACCTGAAACGCCGGAATATAGCGATCGTCGGGTTCAGTACGCCGAATGTGATGCGACCTTACGTTGAAAACGGCACGGTCAAACAGTTCGGCCTGTGGGATGTCGTTAAGCAGGGCAAGATAGCCATTCATGTTGCCAATGAAATGCTGAAAAAAGGCGATCTGAATGTAGGGGAGCAGTTAGATATTCCAGATATCGGTAAACTGGCGATCTCACCCAACAGCGTACAGGGATACCGCTACGAAGCGAAAGGCAACGGTATTGTTGTGATGCCGGAGCGTGTAATTTTTACCAGCGAAAACATCAACCAATACGATTTCTAATTTATGGGCTGACACCTTCTGGAGAGAGAAATGGCAGATTTAGATGACATCAAAGACGGTAAAGATTTTGGTATTGATACACCACAAAAGAACACTCTGTTTGAATTGAAAGGCAGCGGTGCGCTGGATTGGGGAATGCAGTCGCGTTTGTCGCGGATTTTCAATCCAACGACTAATAAAACGGTGATGCTGGCGTTTGATCACGGTTATTTTCAGGGGCCGACTACGGGATTGGAGCGTATTGATATCAATATCGCCCCGCTGTTTGAGCACACTGATGTATTGATGTGTACCCGCGGTATTCTGCGCAGTCAGGTTCCACCTGCAACCAATAAGCCGGTGGTACTGCGTGCATCCGGCGCTAATTCGATTTTGACTGAGTTATCCAATGAAGCGGTGGCTGTAGCGATGGAAGATGCGCTTCGGCTGAATGTATGCGCTGTGGCGGCGCAAGTTTATATTGGTTCTGAGCATGAACATCAATCCATCAAGAACATCATCAAGCTGGTGGATCAGGGAATGCGCTATGGTATGCCGACAATGGCCGTGACAGGCGTCGGGAAGGATATGGCGCGTGACCAGCGTTATTTCTCACTGGCGACCCGTATTGCCGCTGAAATAGGGGCGAATATTATCAAGACCTATTATGTTGACAGCGGTTTTGAGCGGATCGCCGCGGGCTGTCCTGTGCCGATTGTGATTGCAGGCGGTAAGAAATTACCAGAGATAGAAGCACTGGAGATGTGCTATCAAGCGATTGATCAGGGTGCGTCCGGCGTTGATATGGGACGGAATATCTTCCAGTCCGAAGCGCCGGTAGCCATGCTGAAAGCGGTTCAGGCGGTGGTTCATCACAATGAAAAGCCAGCACAGGCTTATGAATTGTTCCTGAGTGAAAAGGCTAAGGGGGAATAATATGCAAGTCACGTTAGTTGAAATCAACGTTAAAGCCGACAAGCTCGACGAATTTATCGAGGTCTTTCGCGATAATCACCTTGGTTCGGTCAAAGAGCCGGGCAACCTACGCTTTGATGTGCTGAGAGATGAAAATATTCCGACCCGCTTTTATGTTTATGAAGCTTATGCCGATGAAGCATCAGTGGCTGCCCATAAAAAAACACCTCATTACTTGCGTTGTGTCGAGAGATTGGAAGCGTTGATGACCGAGCCAAGGAAAAAAACAACGTTTATTGGCTTGATACCGGAAGGGAAATAGCGTTATAACATGATTGATATATGCACAGCCCGCAACATAATCTGTGGGCTGTTTTCTGAAAATGCAGTTGCTTAATGCTGCTCATATTTGCACTTTTTTGAATTTTTAGCTTTATGTACCATTGGCATCATCAAGTAAAATTAGATGTCATTCATAAAGATATGAAGCCCCCTTCAACTGCATAGTAGAAAATCGGAGCGATTATCATTATCTGTTTATCAGGGGAGTAATAATAATGATAGAGCATGCCAGAGAAAAGTCGGAACAGCATAATGATGATATAGAATTTCATGTGCAATATGTCTGCCATATGGAATCACTCGGCAAATTAGCGGTTATTTGCTAATATCAACGTGTTATTTTTTAAAGTATGAATATATTTGATAAACGTAACAGAGAAATAGAATAAATATTTTTTCTGATTTACAGATAAACTCTCTGGCGAGAAAATGGGTTAGCTAAAGATAAAATAATAACTAAAGAATTGTCTTAGTGGGTTCTTTATCGTGATAATCGTCGTCATAGGCTTCATTACGTGGTTTTGATGTATGGTTTGGTGCCGATTATCAAATCACAAATGAAGCCTTTTTTCTATCTAAAATAAAGAGTAATCGCTTAAAATCCTGTATGTTATTCCCAATAACCCGCTCCTGTGATTGTGGCAGATATCGTGCCTAATCCGGATCCGTTAAACTGTGCCAATTTATCTATAGGTGGATCTAGAAAAGCCATACTTATAGTTAAAGGTGTTATCATTGCAACAAAGAATGTTGCTTTCTGATAAATTAGATTAATATCATTCGTACCAAAAAAAAACTCACCGGAAAATTTTCCTTTTCCCACAGATCCTATTCCTCCTGCTTTTCCGTAAAATGTTTTCGCACCTTGAACATCTAGGGTACATGTATAGTAAAAAAAGTAACTAACTAAGGACAAAGTAGCCTCATAATATATATGTGTGTTTGATTCAGATAACTTTGTGATCGAATCATCTGTCGTTTTGTGCTTTAACCTATCTGCTGTTTCCTCAGATAAAGATTCGATAATTTTCAGTCCTTTTCCAACAAGCAAGGAAGATTCTGATTCAGTAGATAATGATTTTTTCATCCTATCCCCCAGATTTATAAATCGAGAAAGATTAATTTAAAACTTAAATATTTTTTCTGATTAGATGTCAGAAAAAAATAATAGTTAAGTCATATTTAATATAGCAATAAACATTTTAATCTTTATTACGTAATTTCATCGCCCTCCCAGATTCCAGTTTGTTAAAAAATTAGCATAATTTATGAATTTGTCTTTGACTGAGACTTGTTTTATAAAAAACAACAAAAACAAATTTTCAATAAGCGTCAAGAGCAAAATATAATTAGAATTTATTCATAATAAAATCATAGTACAGATCTGGATATTTTCAACATGAAAGTAATATTGGTGAAACAAACTTATTTGAGAATATTTAAAAAAATCATGCCATATGGAATTAAAAAAAGAAGAAATACACATAATTAATTAATTATTTTCGATAATAATGGTGTTGCACTTATTATATGGAATCGCCAGTGTTAATTTTATTTTATATATAATTGGAGCATTAATGGCCGAGCCAAGAAAAAAACCTCTTTTATTGGTTTAATACCGGAAGATAAATAGCACGGATAAACTGGACAATTCTGTATAATATATGCAACTTACAACATAATTTGTGGGCTGTTATCCAAAAAGTTTCGTTGCTTATCTCTATTCCTAGTGATGATTTCTGAAATCAACTCTCATCAGCTTCATTTATGTCGGAAGCGCCGTACATTACATGTGTTCATAAGGAAATACATTTCTTCCTTATCTGCCAGTTCTGATGGTTCTTAGCCAGGCTTGCTAGCGCTGCCTGCCCTCAACCATGCCACAATAAATGCTGTCACCTGCTGTGGCTGGTTGATATTAAGCAGAGGAAGCGATGTTGCCAGCGGGATATCGCTGGCAATAGCAATAACATGGGTATCCATGATCTGATCAAAGGCAACATTCAGGCCGTGGCGATAGAGAACGATTTTTGCAATGGCCTCTTCCTTGAAGCCTTCGACCAGAACCAGATCCAGAGAATCAGCGTTGAACCGACTGGCGAGATAGTGCAGATCCAGCTTTGGCAAGTCTGGTGTTTCTGTCATCAATGCCCAGCGCTGCTGGCTGGCGACCAACGTTTGTGCTGCTCCTGCCTTACGCAGCTCATAACTGTCTTTGCCCGGTTGATCGACATCCATATTATGGTGAGTGTGCTTAATCAATCCCACCCGGATATGTTGTTGGCGCAATAGCGGAATGATCTGTTTGAGCAGTGTTGTTTTACCTGTTCCACTGTAGGCGGTGATGCCGAGCAGCGGCAATGTCGTTGGTTTCATGCTGACTCCTGAAAATATTCCCAATGCTGGTATTCTTCCGGTGTATTTAAATTGGTGAAGGCGCTGGGATAGGGAAAATAAACCGCTTTTGCCTTAATCATTTGCATAAAAAACATCAGCTTTCTCTCTCCCAATGCCAGATAGCTTTCCAGTCGGGGGATCAAGCTGCGGTGCATTAAAGCCAGTGTGGGATGGGCACGTTGGCAATCATGGACATAAACTGCCCATGAATGCTGACGATAACGCCACAGTTTTTCCACAAGGTCATCGGGGAAATCTGGTACATCACAGGGGACAAAGATCACCCATTCATGAATGGCCTTCTTCAATACTGCCAGCATACCTGCCAGCGGCCCAGAAAAATCGGTGATGATATCCGGTATGATGGGATAACCACTCTGCTGATAAACCGCCTGATTACGGTTGGCGTTAATCAACAGCTCTTGCACCTGCGGCTGCAATCTTGTGGCAATGTGTTGGTATAATGGTGTGCCGTCGAATTGCAGTAATCCTTTATCATCTCCCCCCATGCGGGTGGATAGTCCTCCGGCCAGAATTGCGCCACTCATTTTTGGATGCGTCATGTTAACTCACCTGATATTTGGCAATGAAATATTCAATTATTTGGTTTATAACCTTTGTAAATCAATATGTAACAATGCTTTCATGGAGGGGAGTATAACCTTTACGCTTATTGACAGACCAATTCTTTCTCTAAATCATTATCCTTGCTAATTTGTATAGCCATTTATAAGGAATTAAAAATGAAGAAAATTTTAAGACTGCTTTGCTGCGTACCAGAGGCATTATTAAAGATTAATGAAGAGAGAGCAGGGTTGTGACGGAACAAATGGCTTTTAACTTCCAGAATATTACACCAGACTTAATCATGGATGCGTTGGTGCAGTCGGGTCTGTATATTGATTCTGGCTTAACTGAACTGAATAGCTATGAAAACCGCGTCTATCAGTTTATGGATGAAAATCGTAAACGTTATGTCGTGAAATTTTACCGTCCACAGCGCTGGAGTCAGCAGCAGATCCAAGAAGAGCATGATTTTGCACTGGCATTACAGCAGGCAGATTTGTCAGTTGCGGCGCCTCTGGTGTTTGCCGGCCAGACGGTACTGAAACATGGTGGGTTCTTCTTCGCCATTTTCCCCAGTGTGGGTGGGCGTCAGTATGAATCTGATAACTTTGATCAGTTGGAAGGTGTCGGGCGATTGCTGGGGCAAATACATCAGATTGGTCGCCAGAAAATATTTTCTTCCCGTCCAACCATTGGCTTAGATGAATATTTATATCAGCCATACCACTATTTATCTGCATGTAAATTAATTCCGGCTAAACATAAAAAAGTCTTCTTTGCTGCGTTGGATGAGTTAAATCAAACGGTGGAAGGAGCATGGTATTTTGATGGGCAGATACGGCTACATGGAGATTGCCATGCCGGCAATATTCTGTGGCGTGATGAGGCATGGTTCGTGGATCTTGATGATGCCCGTAATGGCCCGGCGATTCAGGATTTGTGGATGTTGCTCAATGGCTCACGGCAAGAACGCTTGATCCAATTGGATATCCTGCTTGAGTCATATAGCCAGTTTACGGATTTTGATCCAAAGACATTGGCACTGATAGAACCACTTCGTGCGATGAGAATGGTCTATTATTTGGCTTGGGTTGCCCGTCGCTGGCAAGACCCGGCTTTTCCAAAAGCTTTTCCGTGGATGGCCGACAGCGACTTCTGGCATGGTCAAGTTAGTCTTTTTTCTGAACAAATTCGGCTGTTACAGGAATCACCTTTACAGCTAAATCCGATGTATTAATTTTACTGGAGAACATTATGAAGACATTTTGGTTAGCACTGGTGGGAATATTTATGGCATTTAATGCCAGTGCCTCTGGTTTTTCTGAAGATAAACAATACGTTGAATTAAAAAATCCAGTGGCTAATCAGCCACAGGTTTTAGAATTTTTCTCCTTTTATTGTCCCCACTGTTACCAGTTTGAAAATATTTACCATGTTCCTAGTACCGTTGAGAAGAATTTGCCAGCAGGTGTCACTCATGAGCGTTACCACGTCGATTTTATCGGGCCTTTGGGGAAAGATTTGACAGATGCGTGGGCGGTTGCCATTGTCATGAAAATTGAGGATAAAATCTCCCCGATTTTGTTTGAGGGTATCCAGAAAAACCATACTATCAATAGTAAGGCCGATATCCGTAGTGCTTTTATCAAGGCGGGTGTGTCAGGTGAAGAGTATGATGCGGCGTTAAACAGCTTTATCGTGAAGTCTGTGGCAGCCAAAGAGCGTCAGGCCGTCAGCAGTCTGCAACTTCAAGGCGTTCCTGCTATTTATGTGAATGGCAAGTACCAGGTTAAAAATGATGGTATTGAGTCGACGACAATGGCTGGGTATGCCAAGGGTTTTTCTGATGTAGTGAATTATCTGGTGACAAAAAAATGAGTCGGAAGCCACGGCTGTAATTAAACAGGCACGTTAGTATTAATATAAAATAACATGTGTATTGTGCCAGTCACAATAAAGCTGGCACAATACTTGCTGAAAAGCCCCTTTCATAACATAAACTTTGGTTATATCCACAAGTCAGTGATTTTTAAGTCATTGTAATATTTCTTTAATACTCCGCGTAATCCATTGATTTTTACCTCCTGTTGCTCATTTTTTAGGGGGATAAACATAAATCTGTTTTATGTGCCAATTTTTTGTGCACAAAGTTATCCACAATTCATTCATCAGAATATTTGTCAGAAAAAGCCTGTCAGCACGAGAAAATTATCGCAAAATTCGTCTATAACGACACAATATGGCATTCTATTCTTTAATCATCCCACAGAACGACGAAGAAAATTTTATGGCACAGATAGCAGACAATCCCCTGATTTTGGTTGATGGTTCTTCATACCTTTATCGTGCATACCATGCGTTTCCTCCGCTGACCAATAGTGCGGGAGAACCAACGGGCGCCATGTATGGTGTCCTGAATATGCTGCGCAGCTTAATCATCCAGTATAAACCCAGTCATGTGGCGGTCGTGTTTGATGCCAAGGGTAAAACGTTCCGTGATGAGTTATTTGCTGAATATAAATCTCATCGTCCCCCGATGCCGGATGATTTACGTGAGCAGATTGAGCCGCTGCACAAAATGGTCGAGGCAATGGGGCTGCCGATTCTGGTTGTGCCGGGCGTCGAAGCTGATGACGTCATTGGTACACTGGCATTGCAGGCGGAAAAAGAAGGGCGTTCTGTTCTGATCAGTACGGGCGATAAAGATATGGCTCAATTGGTTACGCCTTATATCACGCTGATTAACACCATGACTAACACCATTCTGGGGCCGGAAGGGGTTTCTGAGAAATATGGTGTTCCACCTGAATTGATCATCGATTTCCTCGCTCTGATGGGAGACTCCTCCGATAATATTCCCGGCGTACCGGGTGTCGGTGAGAAAACAGCGCTGGGATTATTGCAGGGTATCGGTAGTCTGGATGATATCTATGCCAGACTTGATGAGATCGCGACACTCAGCTTCCGTGGCGCTAAAACGCTGAGTGGGAAAATGGCGCAGCACAAAGAGGTGGCTTACCTTTCTTATCAATTGGCAACGATTAAAACGGATGTTGAGCTGGATAAAACCTGTCTGGAGCTTGCGGTTACAGCCCCTGACAGTGATGAGCTGTTGGCGCTGTTCAGCCGTTATGAATTCAAACGTTGGTTGAGCGATGTACAGAATGGCAGTTGGTTGGAAGGTAATAGTCAAAAATCCGCTGCGACAGTCTCTGCTGCTAAATCAGCCACTATCAGCAGCGCTCCGGCAGCTGTCAATATTTCGCCGGAAAATTATCAAACTATCCTTGACCGAAAATCCCTTGATGAGTGGATTGTGAAGCTGAAACAGGCTCCAGCCTTCTCTTTTGATACTGAGACAGATGGCCTTGATACTTTGACCGTTAATCTGGTGGGCATGTCTTTTGCTATTGCGGTGGGAGAATCAGAGGTTGAAGCGGCATATCTGCCACTGGGGCATGATTACCTCGATGCACCAGAACAACTGGATCTGCATGAAGTTCTGGCGGCATTAAAACCCCTGCTGGAAGATGCAAACCTGCCTAAAATCGGGCAAAACCTGAAATTTGATCGTGGGGTGCTGGCACGTTATGACGTCGCTTTGAATGGCATTGTTTTTGATACCATGCTGGAGTCGTATGTCCTGAACAGTGTGAGTGGACGGCATGATATGGATAGCCTGGCAGATCGTCATCTGGGATATAAAACCACAACTTTTGAAGAAATCGCGGGCAAGGGCAAAAAACAGCTTACCTTCAATCAAATCCCGCTGGAAGAAGCGGCAAAATATGCGGCTGAAGATGCGGATGTGACTTTACGGCTGCACCAAGTCATGTATCCACAGATAGACAGTGTACCGACGTTGAAAAGCGTCTTCCAGAACATCGAAATGCCCTTGGTGCCAGTGCTTTCTCGCATAGAGCGAACCGGTGTGCTGATCGATGCCCAAACTCTGGCTGAACACTCAACGGAAATTACTGCGCGGCTGGGAGAACTGGAAAAAGCTGCTTATGAACTGGCCGGTGAAGAGTTCAATCTGGCTTCCCCAAAACAGTTGCAGGTCATTCTCTTTGAAAAACTGAACCTGCCTGTATTGAAAAAGACGCCAAATGGGGCGCCATCGACTAATGAAGAAGTGTTGGAAGAACTGGCAGATAATCATGAACTGCCGCGGGTGATTCTGGAACATCGCGGTCTGGCAAAACTGAAATCCACTTATACCGACAAGCTGCCGCAGATGGTTAACCCGCTCACTAAACGAGTTCATACCTCTTATCATCAGGCAGTGACAGCGACCGGGCGTCTTTCTTCCCGTGATCCTAACCTGCAAAACATTCCTGTCCGTAATGACGAGGGGAGACGTATCCGTCAGGCATTTATTGCACCGGAAGGTTATTGCATCATGGCGGCGGACTATTCGCAGATAGAATTGCGGATTATGGCGCATCTGTCACAGGATAAGGGCTTGCTGGAGGCTTTTGCGCAGGGTAAGGATATTCACAGTGCGACGGCGGCTGAAGTCTTTGGCGTGCCATTGGAAGAAGTGACCAGCGAACAGCGCCGCAGTGCGAAAGCGATCAATTTTGGTCTGATTTATGGCATGAGTGCGTTTGGCCTATCCCGTCAGTTAAGTATTCCACGCGGAGAAGCTCAACGCTATATGGATCTCTATTTTGAACGCTATCCGGGGGTGCTGGCCTATATGGAACGTACACGCCAGCAGGCGGCTGAGCATGGTTTTGTTGAAACGTTGGAAGGGCGTCGACTTTACCTGCCAGATATCAAATCGCGCAATGCCATGCGTCGCAAGGCTTCTGAACGCGAGGCGATTAACGCTCCAATGCAGGGAACGGCGGCAGATATCATCAAATTGGCAATGATCGCGGTGGATAATTGGATCGTCAGTGAGCAGCCAAATGTACGTATGATTATGCAGGTGCACGATGAACTGGTATTTGAGGTTCATGAATCAGAACTGGCGACAGCGGAGCAGAAAATCAGTGAGTTGATGGAAAAAAGTATGCAGCTTGATGTGCCGTTAAAAGTGGATGTGGGAATTGGGATCAACTGGGATCAAGCTCACTGATTAACGGATGAAAACAGCCACTTTTCAGTCAAAAATCTGAAAAGTAAACAAAATAGCCGCAAAAAAAGTGGCTTTTTTGTTATGGTGCAGAATTTTATGGGGATAATTTTTTATTGAGGTATTTTGATGGAATGACTGTTTATTTAACGACCTGAAATTATCCGCATAATGCCGCGAAAGGGCTTGTAACAAGAATTTAGCTTAGGTTTGAGATTAGATCTAGATCTCACAAATATGTAATTAAACTACATAAAAAATGATGTAATGACCCGATTTAGCGAAATAATTGCGACTGAATCGCAGTATCATATGAAAATTAATTACAAAAAAAATCTTTTTCTAGTGAAAAAAATAGGGTAGAGTTATTCGCGTAGGGTACAGAGGTAAGATGTTCTATCTTTCAGACCTTTTACTTCACGTAATCGGATTTAGCTGAATATTAGCTGCCCCAGTCATTTCTTTTGACTGGGGCGTTTAATGAGATGGTCCCCACCACCCTGTGAGCGGTATGCTGGCAGGGTGTTTCTTTCAGGAGAAGACCATCATGCAAAACGTTACGCTTATTGGTATTGATCTCGGCAAACATTCTTTCCACGTTCACTGTCAGGACAAATCAGGAAAGGCCCTGCTGCGTAAAAAATTTACCCGCGCCAGACTGATGGAGTTTTTAGCGGGATCGCCATCAGCGACTGTTGTAATGGAAGCCTGCGCCGGTGCTCACTTTATGGCTCGCCGGATCGCTGCTTTTGGTCACGAAGCGAAGCTGATTTCTCCACAATTTGTTCGTCCTTTTGTAAAGAGCAACAAGAACGATTTTGTGGATGCTGAAGCCATATGCGAAGCTGCATCTCGTCCCTCCATGCGATTTGTGCAACCACGAACAGAGGCGCAACAAGCTATGCGCGCCCTGCATCGGGTCAGAGAATCACTGGTCAGAGACAGGGTTAAAACCACTAATCAGATGCACGCTTTTTTACTGGAATTTGGCATCAGTATGCCGATCGGAACCGCCGTGATAAAAAGACTTTCAACCGTCTTGGCAGAGAACGAACTTCCTCCCTATCTGGCACAGTTGCTGATGCGCTTACATGCCCATTATCTTTATCTTGTCGAACAGCTCACCGAGCTTGAGACGGCACTGGAGCAGGAGCTGAGACGTGATGAAACAGGACAGCGTCTTCAGACAATACCGGGCGTGGGTCCGATAACTGCCAGCGTCTTATCATCGCAGCTGGGCGATGGTAAGCAGTATGGCTGTAGCCGGGATTTTGCTGCTTCAACCGGTCTGGTACCACGCCAGTACAGCACGGGTGGCAAAAATACGCTTTTAGGGATAAGTAAACGCGGAGACAAAAATCTGCGACGGTTACTTGTCCAGTGCGCCAGAGTCTTTATCCAGAGAATCGATTATCAGTCAGGAAGGCTGGCTGAATGGGTAAAGGCTCAGCTTGAGCGAAAACACTCAAATGTTGTGGCCTGTGCGCTGGCCAACAAATTAGCCCGGATAGCCTGGGCAATCACAACACGGCAAACTGTGTTCGAAAGGTAACGACGACGCCAGTCTGACTGGCAGGTTAATCGTTAATTAAAGCAGTTCCCAATCTGGTTTTGCGAAGACTGATTATTGATGACATGAACGGCTTATCGACCTGATGGAATCCTGACATAAAAAATGGCTCTCTGAAGCCGTGCGGTTTTTTAGGCTTATCAGGTGCGGAACTCATCGAGGCGCGGGCATCCCTGCCCATAGTGACGCCGGATAGATTTAAGCAAGCCAACATCAATCAAAAATCAGTGTTGCAAAAAAGGTGGGGACCATAGATTTTTATGCGCGAAGCACGGCTTTAGGGGGTAGGTGAAGCTCACTCCACCTCAATGGCAGGCTGGTTGAACCAGTAGTCAAGTTTCTGCTCAAGTTGGTCGATGCCGATTTTTTTCAGGGCAGAGAAATTTTCAATTTGAATCTCGCCACCCAGAGAAGTCAGCTCCTGACGGACTTTCGCCAATTGGCTTTTACGGGCGCCGGATGCCAGTTTATCCGCTTTCGTCAGCAAAACCATAACAGGTACTTGCATCACGACTGCCCATTCGATCATCTGCATATCCAGATCTTTCAGTGGATGACGGATATCCATCAAAACCACCAACCCCAGCAGACACTCACGTTTCTGGAGATACTCTCCCAGTGCGTTCTGCCATTTGCGTTTCATCTCTTCTGGCACTTCAGCGTAGCCATAACCCGGTAAGTCAACCAGCCGAATACCGTCTTCCACTTCGAACAGGTTGATAAGCTGAGTACGCCCCGGGGTTTTACTGGTGCGAGCAAGGCTCTTTTGTTTAGTCAGTGCATTCAGGGCGCTGGATTTACCCGCATTCGACCGACCGGCAAACGCGACCTCAATACCCACATCTTGAGGCAGGTGGCGAATGTCAGGTGCACTCGTGACAAAGTGGGTCATGTGATAGTTGTAGTTTTTGATGGTCAAAATGGTTATCTCCCTGAGGAATACACGAAAACAGCGCGCTGATTATACCTAGAGCAGCGGCTTGTGGACAGGTATAACTACTAATTGCGCGATATCTGTATTGTATACCCTTTGGTTGAATACTCTATATTTCTCGCCATTTATAACGTTATTCCCCACATAAACAAAATTCAGGTTATGAGACCATAATAGCTATTCAGACAGAATTCATCTCAACAAATAGCTGCTTACTCGTAAATGTAGGTAAATCTTTGGAACTTAGTTCTATAGGGAATTACACTTAATAAGTTTTGTTGTTATGAGTTTTGTTATTGACCTCAAAAATAAAGGAACCATTAATGTTTAAACGTATTTTTGTGTCGCTTATGGCTGCATGTGCTATCAGTGTGATGGCAACTCCGGCATTGGCTGCCGAAACTCATGTGAAGCTGGTAACATCAGCAGGGGAAATAGAGCTTGCGCTGGATAGTAACAAGGCGCCAATCACTACAAAAAATTTCATTGAGTATGTCAATGAAGGATTTTATAACAACACCATTTTTCACCGCATCATTCCCGGGTTTATGGTTCAGGGGGGTGGCTTTACGAAAGATATGAAGCAGAAGGTGACCAAAGCACCAATCAAAAATGAAGCAGATAATGGTTTGCGTAATCTGCGTGGTACGATAGCGATGGCACGCACCGCAGATAAAGACAGTGCAACCAGTCAGTTCTTCATTAATGTCACTGATAACGCCTTCCTTGATCACGGTCAGCGTGATTTTGGTTATGCTGTCTTTGGTAAAGTCATAAAAGGTATGGATGTGGTTGATAAAATTTCTCAGGTCAAGACAGAAAATGTTGGCCCTTATCAAAATGTACCCGTGAAACCGATTGTGATCCTTTCTGCCAAAGTTGCACCTTAATTCAATAGGAAAACAGTGTTTTCCTGCCTGAAACCTAGAAAATAAGACGGTATTTATATTGTGCCATTCGCTTTTTGAGTGCCGTCTTCCCCTCTCACCTGCGTTATCTTTTCACGTCAAGCTCTCACCACGGGTGAATGCTGCTGTTTGTATCCTACTATTTTAAAAATACGTCTGTGGTATGATGAGCGTCCCGCTGCTGTTGATGCTGCTTTACCTGATTTTATCGAAATACAGAATGCACAATGCCCGCTAGGGTAGCGGCAATATATAAAACTATAAAAATCAATAGGATATACTCCTATGCTATTAATAATAGATAACTACGATTCTTTTACATTCAATTTATATCAATATTTTTGCGAGTTAGGGACAAATGTTTTAGTTAAGCGTAATGATGAATTACAGCTTGAAGATATCGAGAAGTTGGCGCCCACACATTTAGTGATTTCGCCGGGGCCTTGTACGCCAAATGAAGCAGGGATTTCACTAGAGGCCATTGCGCATTTTGCCGGCAAATTGCCAATCCTCGGTGTGTGCCTAGGGCATCAGGCTATTGGGCAGGCTTTTGGTGCGAGTGTGGTCAAAGCCCGCGAGGTGATGCACGGAAAAAACAGCTTGATCCACCATAATCAACAAGGAGTATTCAAAGGATTGAACCGTCCACTGACTGTTACTCGTTATCATTCTCTGGTGATTGCTGCTGAAACCCTGCCAGCATCGTTTGAAGTGACCGCATGGAGTCAGCATAACGGTAATGTAGATGAAATTATGGGAATACGTCACCGTACTTTGCCATTGGAAGGTGTGCAATTTCACCCTGAAAGCATTCTCAGTGAACAGGGACATGATTTGTTGAATAATTTTCTCAGATATTAACCAAATACCATCGCATTTTCCTCACCGGCTGTTTTTTATTTGCCCTTATGTGATTTTTTATTCATATTTGGTGACTATTATTTCACTGTGATATGGCAAATATAAAAATAAGGTGGGGGAAATCACGTCTGTCCCAGCGGAATATCAGGGCAAGGCCAGTGAAGTATTACAGAAAGCGGCGTAACGGGGCTTGATGCTGCCATTGCACTGATAAGACAAAGGAAGCAACAAAAAAGCCAGTGCAGGATAAGGGTTGCGCTGGCTCAGTTTCAAGAGTAATTTCAGAAATTAGCGGGTTCCATATACTACAATGGTTTTGCCATGAGCAGAGATCAGGTTTTGATCTTCTAACATCTTGAGAATGCGGCCAACTGTTTCGCGGGAACACCCGACAATCTGGCCAATTTCCTGACGTGTAATTTTTATTTGCATACCATCAGGATGGGTCATCGCATCAGGCTGTTTGGCCAGATTCATTAACGTCTTGGCAATACGACCTGTGACATCCAGAAATGCCAGATTACCGACTTTTTCTGAGGTTGTTTGTAAGCGTCTTGCCATCTGAGAGGATAGACGCATCAGAATATCAGGATTGACCTGAATGAGCTGGCGAAATTTCTTGTAGGAAATTTCAGCGACTTCACAGGCACTTTTAGCTCGTACCCATGCAGTACGCAGCTTTCCTTCTTCGAACAATCCAAGTTCACCAATGAAATCTCCCTGATTTAAATAAGAGAGAATCATTTCTTTGCCTTCTTCATCTTTTATTAGAACAGCGACTGAACCTTTAACAATATAGTAAAGCGTTTCTGCTTTCTCGCCTTGATGAATAAGCGTGCTCTTGGATGGATATTTGTGAATATGGCAGTGTGACAAAAACCATTCAAGAGTAGGGTCTGTTTGTGGCTTGCCGAGAACCATTCGCTTTATCCTCTGTTGTTATTTCCGCCTTGATGACGTGAGGAACAGTTTTTCCTCACCCGGCTGGCTTTATAAAGTCAATAGTTTAACATATTAACTTGCTGAAAAACTGACAAGCGGGAATTTTATATAGATTATAATCATACCAAAATATGGGTGTCTTAATCTTAACCTATATATCTTGCCAGCTTCGCTTGTAACCTCGTTTGTAACACAGGAAAACGTTTCTGTCTTCCCCTGTATCGCTTCAGCCCGCCAGATTAACAGAAATCTATTTGGAGCGTCGTCTTTATTGCTCTACGACTTATAGGAAATCGAATAATGCCAGTATTTCCAAAGGGAAAAGGAGAAACAACATAAAGACGGGAACGGCTGAATGACTTTTTTATTGTGTAAGAGGCTGTGGGTACTTTGGTAAATATCGTACTGCTTTTACGCGTTTTACCTTACTGAATTTTCTCTTTATAATCTGTTTTTATTGTTACTGAAATGTTTATTTTCGTAAAACAGGCAACGTTATTTTTTGTTACCTGTTTAATTAAAAATTAAATTGCGTTTAAATCAAGAAATTTTTTTGCCTTCCAGTAATTGCTGAACCCACGGAGCCATAATTAATTCCATGGCCAGCCCCACTTTTCCGCCGGGAACGACAATGGTATTTATACTGGAAATAAATGATCCCTGAAGCATTGATAGTAAATAAGGGAAATCAATTTGTTTCAGGCCACGGAAACGAATCACGATAAAACTTTCATCCAGAGATGGAATAGCCTTGGCGGAGAAAGGGTTAGAGGTATCAACGGTGGGAACTCGCTGGAAATTGATATGAGTACGGGAAAACTGTGGCGTAATATAGCGGATATAATCATCCATCGAACGCACCACGGAATCCATGACCGCCTCTCTTGAATGGCCACGTTCGCTGGTATCACGGATAAGTTTCTGTATCCACTCAAGGTTGACGATGGGGACGACACCAATCAGCAAATCAACATAGCTGGCGACATTATACTGTGGAGTAACAACGCCACCATGCAACCCCTCATAAAACAGAATATCGGTGTTTGATGGCAGTGATTCCCACGGCGTGAATGTACCCGGTACTTGATTGTAAGGCACGGCTTCATCATAGGTGTGGAGATATCTCCGGCAGCGGCCAGTGCCTGTTTCACCATAGTTGTAAAATGTCTTTTCCAACATGCTGAAATCATTGGCTTCTGGCCCAAAATAGCTGACATGTCTGCCTTGCTCCTTCGCCTTACGGATCTCGGCATCCATTTCAGGACGGGTGTAACGGTGGAAACTATCCCCTTCGATGAGTGCGGCAGTAACTTCAAGTTGTTGAAAAATCTTGCGGAACGCCACACTGGTCGTTGTTGTTCCGGCTCCGCTAGAACCCGTTATTGCAATGACAGGGTGTTTGGCAGACATAAGAACAGACTCCTTATCCAAAAAAGTTGGGACTATCTTTCTCGTAATCAGCAATACAGAGCAAAATAAGGCAAACGGAACAGCCTGATAAAAAGAAGGCGCTAAGGGCGAAACATCTCTTTGGGCATGATATTGACGGTCTCATGCAGTTCAGACCAAACCAGTAGGACTTCTCCCCGTTCAAGCTGACGTTTTACATCCTGTACTTTTTGCTCCAGCGTTTTTTCATCTTCACCGTAATCGGTGCCTTCCCGCAAGACAAAACTTTCGATCAGATCGAGTAGGGTTTCGGGTGCCAGTTGTTGCCACGGGATCATCATTGTGGTTGCTCCTGAGTTTGTAAATGGGGATTGGCGGCCCTGCTCAGGGGAGAAAAGTGCTCACTCATAAGGGATTAATTTTCATAATTAGTCATCTTGTGTAGTGAATAACATACTGTTATTTTCGTCGAAAGGAAATGTTAACCATTTGGGTAAGAGGAACAATCCCCCCATGACCGCAAGTCTGATATTCTCACTAAGCACCTTCTTATTAATCTCTGGGATTACACCGGGCCCGAACAATATGCTGCTGACTTCATCGGGTGCTAATTTTGGTTTCCGTCGTTCGTTACCGCTTTGGGTGGGTATCCTTCTTGGCATACAGACCATCCTTCTGCTGTCTGCTTTTGGCGTGGGAGCAGTGCTGCTGTTGTATCCGGCGATGCACACCGTGTTGAAAGTGCTCGGTAGTCTGTATTTATTAAGGTTGGCGTGGAAAACGTCGACAGCACATTATAAACGGTTGGAAACGGCAAATTTGGCGGCTGTTCCCATCAAAAGCCATCAAGGCTGGTTATTACAGTTTCTGAACCCCAAGGCGTGGATGATGGGATTGGGTGCCGTCGGCAGTTACAGCCTACAGGGAGACTTATATAACCACTCAGTGGTCGTGATCAGTGTGGTGATGCTGATCTCCAATATGATCGCTGGTACAGTGTGGATTGTTCTGGGCTCGCTGATTGGCTCCCTGTTGAAAAGCCGCAATGCCTGGTTTATTTTCAATATCACCATGGGTATTCTTACTGCTGTCTGTGTCCCTTTGCTTTGGATTAGCTGAATCAGCTTAAATCAATATTTTTACTGCCAAAGAAAAATGTCAGTATAAAACCACTGATATAAGCGATGATTAAACCTGCACCGTACACTGCCATGCCCGTGAAGATGCCACTATCGGACGTCATCAGGGGCAGGGCGACCAGACCCGATGGGCCGAAAACAGAATTCAGCCCGACAGGGACTCCCAGCCAGGCAACCAGACCGATAAAAAAGCCGCCGATTGCGCCACCGAAACAAGCCGTGACAAAGGGTTTGACGCGAGGCAGTGTCACTCCATAAATCAGTGGTTCTCCGATCCCCAGAAAACCCGGAATGATGGCGCCTTTGATTTGAGTGCGTAGCAGCGAACCTTTTTGGGCTTTCATATATAACGCCAGCGCAGAGCCGACCTGTCCTGCTCCCGCCATCGCCAGAATCGGGAACAGCGAGTTAAAGTTTTGCACATCCATCAACGTAAAATAGACGGGAACAAAGCCCTGATGTACACCAAACATCACCGCGATTAAAAATAACCCTGCCAGAATTGCCGCACCGAATGGATTACCGTTCAGATGCATGAACAGCCATGACATCGCCGTAAACAGGTAGCTTCCCACAGGCATGATGACAATAAACGCGACAGCGCCCATGATAAGAAGGGTAAGGGTGGAAGTGAGGATCATATCCAGATCAGAGGGCATCATTTTGCGGATCTGTTTTTCCACCCAAGCGCCGAGAATGCAGGCAATCAGTACACCGATGATATTCCCGCGCGGGTCAATGGCGAAGCCAAAGAAATCACTGATACCGGAATAGAAGCCGCTGGTGGCGCTGGCGTTATAACCCAGCACGAACAGGGAAGCGATAATGGCACCATTGACGCCGGAGCCACCGAAGGCTTTCTGCGCATTATAACCGATCAGAATACTCAGGAAACTGAACATCCCTTTGCTGAAAACTTTCATATAGCCGACCATCTCAACCAATACGGCATTGGGATGTCCGGTTCCCTGAATGAAAATCTGTTCTAGCAAGGTAGCAAACCCCAATAACAGGCCAACGGCGATAAAACCGGGGATCAGCGGGGTAAAAATGGTGGCGAATTTAGCCAGAAACTTATGAACTGAACGGGTTTGTTTTTCTTTGAGCTGCTTTTTATTGGAAGACGCAATCTCTTTCAAATCTGCGGGCTGGTGTCCAGCGGCGGAGTGATCAGCAGTACTCAATAGCCCGTTCAACCTATCCGCTGCGGTTTGTGCTTTGCCGGGGCCAAGGACAATCTGGAGCTGTTCGTCATTTTCAATGACACCTAAAACCCCTGAAATTTTATTTAAGACAGTTTTATCGACCAGTGAATCATCATGCAGTGTTAAGCGCAGGCGAGTCATGCAATTGCCACAATGGACGACATTATCCGCGCCACCCATCGCCCTGAGTATTTCTACCAGCATTTCCTGGCTGATTTTAGCCATCTATGATCTCTCCAAAGAAACAATGATCATCAGGATTTTGAGATAGCGGGCCGGATAAACCCTTGGTGTTCTGCCAGTAACCTTTTAGCATCTTCGGCACAGGTTCCCGATAAAATCATCACGATTGCGGTTTTGCAGTGACCGTCACAGGCACTCAGAGCCTGTTCTGCCATTTCTCTGCTGCACTCAGTGGCGGCCATGACAATATTCTTCTGACGTTCGATCAACTTAGCATTGGTGGCTTCTATATCCACCATTAAATTGCCATACACCTTACCCATGCGGATCATGGCCCCGGTTGTGATCATATTCAGCACCAGCTTTTGAGCTGTGCCTGCCTTCATACGGGAAGAACCCGTCACGATTTCAGGCCCCACAACGGGCGTAATGGCGATATCAGCCAACTGCGTCATCGGGCTGTCCGGATTGCAACTGATGCAGGCTATGGTTGCTCCAACCGATCTGGCATATTTCATCGCACCCAACACATAAGGCGTCCGGCCACTGGCGGCAATCCCGACCAGCACATCCTTTTCATTGAAGTGTAGTCCCTTAAGATCCTCTACGCCTGATTGCTGATTATCTTCCGCATTTTCGACTGCCTTCAAAATCGCCTGATGCCCGCCGGCAATTAAACCGACCACCCACTCCGGCTTTGTACCATAAGTCGGGGGACACTCACTCGCATCCAGAATGCCCAGACGCCCGGAAGTTCCGGCTCCGCTATATATCAATCGTCCGCCGTGACGAAATGCCTCGGCCACTTTATCGACCACCCGGGCAATCTGTGGCAGCGTTTCTGCAACGGCCAGCGCCACTTTTTGATCTTCATCATTGATAACGCGCAGCATATCGAGTGTGGATAGCTCATCAATATGGGTACTGGCAGGGTTACGGCTTTCTGTCACCATATTGCTCAGATCGATTTTCATTATTTGTTCCTGTTGTATGTGATGGAAAAGTGAATATGCTATTCATGGGGAGCATGATTATCGTACTGGATTTAATATAAAATTCATTGGATATAAAGATAAAATCTTTCTTAATGTATTTTAATATCAAGATGAATAACGGCGGTATTCACGACACCGTCCGTGTTCTAAACGTCGCCATAGCCACCGCCATGAAAACATTCGACAAGTTTTATCCCCCTTTAATATTCGGCTTTACTGTACGGATGATTATAGGGTGTATGGCCGCCTTCCTGAGGAAGATCACCTTACCGGAAAGACGTTTACCCAACGTATAGAGAGAACTAATTTAACGCATCGTACACGAATCAAAAGGCTGAACCGCAAAACGATGGGTTACTCTGAATCTGAGGAAATGCATAACAAAGTGATAGGCACTTTCATTGAGCGTAAACACTATTTTCAATGCTCAATCTAACCATTTAACATATAACCTACATATCACTAAAACCCAATACATCACCACCATAAAATAACTTACTAATACAGAATATTCTGATATCAAAAACCCTCAAAACTTGAAATAAAAATAGATACTATTTACCAATATCAATATGCAATAAAAACATCATTACTCATACTGACTGTCACTGTAACTGTATTTTTTTAAATTATTTTTACTCGTTTTATGATGGTGTTTACCATTTATAGTTGTATTTAATATAATACTTTTAATTAAAGCTGGGGCTTATTAACACGTAATAAGAGTAAATATAAAAATAGCCATAAAATTAAAGATCTAAAATAGATAATGTAATAAAGTGAATGTGAATTATCTATGGTTTGTTCCAATATACGAGTAAGACAGGTATATCTGCTTTTCTTTATGTCTGTTAATTAAATTACTCACACAATAGTTTAGTAGTATGATATTTTACTTTTAATGGATTTGGTATTCCATAATGTGGGTTGCCAATAGATAAAAGTTATCAATTGATAACTTGCAGGTCATTATTTTTTTCTGGTGATAGTCAAAATTGTACGACATATAAAATAACCAGTAATGTGATTATGTGTATGGTGTATTGGCAGGTATAGATTGAAATTTTCCTCGAGCTGTACCGTCAGTTGTGTATTTGGATTTTTAGTTTCTGTTGCAATTGTTTATGTAGTAAATTAAAATGCCGCATTAATAAATCTTTTGCTAATTGTGCCCTTATTAACTAACATTTTGTTAGTTAACATTTTGACCAGTTGTCCTGATAAAACCTTTAGCAAAACGCTAAGTTAAAATGCTATCACCATGAATCTGTAATGTTTTGTAGCTATTAAACAATCATTGAGCGAGAGAACATGGATATACGCAATCTTGAAGCTTTTATCGTTTTGGCTGAGACTCTTAATTATCATAAAGCTTCAGAGAGGCTTTATCTTTCTCAGCCTGCCTTGACAAAGAAAATACACGGGTTGGAAGATATTCTTGGTGCTTCATTATTCATAAGGGGGCCAAATGGAACGAGATTGACAGACTTCGGGCATAAGACGCTGGAGAATGCCCGAAAATTTTTATCTCACTATGAGCAGTTTAAAAGCAGAGTTCATTTTGATTCAAAGGAAGATATTATCAGGCATTTATATGTTGGATCTTGTTTTCCTATCCATAACTATTCTCAGATAGAAAAGCAGATCGCGGATAAGAAAGGGAATGTCATATTGGCGCTGATGACCGGGCTGTCGGTTGAACAGCAGATCAGTTTGTTGAATGCAGGAATGCTACATGTCGCGGTGATGCCTCTGGTTGCGATAACTCAGTTGGAGCCGAAAAAGATTTTTACTGAAAAATTGATCTATATTTTTAAAAGAAGGAGCCACCTGATACCTAAATTTAGAACGGAGAAAAGTCAATTTGGAAATGGGAATGTTCCGGTTTATTCATCAGAAAAAAAAGATATTGTTGAGTTAACCGATTGCCTTAACGTATTCCCTGTTTATACGGGTGACAGTAAGCATTTGTTATTAAAGACTAATGACATTATGCTCATCATGGAAATGATTACAAAAAATAGTGCATATGCGTGTGTTCCTCAACGTATTATCAGCTCGATCCCTGAGTATTATATGAATTTGCTGGAAATTGTTGAAACGGATAAAAAAATAGAACTCGGCGTAATATGGGGTAAATCAATAGATGATCATCTGATTGATGATGTTGAAAGTTTTTCTGCATTGGTTGCTAATTTGTAACTTGGATTCGCATAATAAGTGCAATTTCTAAGAAAGGCGGTCAGTTGCTATAGTAGGCATCTTTCTTGCCAAAGGAAAATGCGCTATGGCCTATAAACAACTGACCGAAACAGAAAGATATCAGATTTTCAGCCTGAAAGAAGCCGGTTTTTCACAACGGGAGATTTCAAAGTCACTCAATCGAAACCCATCAACGATTAGCCGGGAATTGAGACAAATCGGGAGGCAAAGAAATATACGCCTGAACAAGCTCAGCTTAAGGCCGTAGCGCGCCGACAGTGTGCTACAAAAGCAGTAAAAGTGAAACCAGAGATAGAAATGTGGATCAAACAGTTAATTTGGTAAGATTTAAGTCCTGAACAAACAGTCGGTTATCTCAAAAGGGAAAATATAATATCTTTGCATCATGAAACAGTTTATCGATTGATTTATAAGGATAAACTTAATGATGGTAATTTATGGCAACATCTTAGGATTGCGAAAAAACCGTATCGTAAACGCTATGGAAGTTATGAGCGCAGAGGAAAAATTAAAAACAGAGTCAGTATTGATAAGCGCCCCAAACTTGTTGATAAAAAGCAGCGTATTGGTGATTGGGAAGGAGATACTATCGTGGGTAAAAATCATAAAAGTGCATTATTGACATTAGTTGAACGAAAATCGTTATTTACTATTATAATTAAACTTGAAAATAAAACAGCAGAAGGGGTCGCAAAAGCGGCAACAAGACATTTATCACTGATAAAACATAAAATTAAAACAATGACCTTTGATAACGGCCTCGAATTTGCCGAACACGAACTGATCAGTAAAAATTTAGAGACAAAAATTTATTTTGCTCACCCGTATTCCCCCTGGGAAAGAGGGATAAATGAGAACACGAATGGATTAATCAGAGATTACTTCCCAAAAGGAACTGATTTTAATAAGGTGTCAGAGCGGGAGATTAACCTTGTGGCAAACCGATTAAATAATCGTCCTCGTAAAACACGAGATTACAAAACACCGAATGAGTTATTTAAAGGAATACCCTCTCATTTACTTCGTCCATTACGGTGTTGCGCTTAATATGTGAATCCAAGTAAGTCAGTTAGTAAGGCATCGTTTTACTATTGATCGTTTTTCTCTCGATTGTTGTTATGAAATTTTTTACGGAAATGATATTTGGGAGTTGAGTGGTAAGATTATTCTTAATAAGGAGTCTGAAATGCTAATTAGACGCTCAGGTGTTTTTCAAGTGTAAATAACCTTTCTAGATAAATGAGTTATCATTTTTTACTGTCAATAGAATAGCTGTTCGTCTGCATGTGTTTACTTTTTTGTTTTGTAAACAAGGGCCAGCTTTTTTCAAGATTTGGGCATTGAATATCAATGCCCAATCATTTCCAAAAGTTAAATAAAATAAATTAATTTACTGATTCACGTTAAATGTTTCGCTCATCTGTTCAAGTTGTTCCTGAATATCCAGCCACTCCATTTCCACATCTTCTAACTTGGATTTGGTTTGAGTCTGTTGTTGCAGGCATTCGGTTAATTCAGTTTTGCGATCATTTTCGTAGATTGTGTTATCTGACAGCTTTTCTTCCCATCCGGCCAATGTTGCGCCCAATTTTTCCATCTGTTTTTCAAGGGCAGTAAGTTGCTTGCGTAATGGCTGCGTCTGGTTGCGAAATTCAGCCTCACGCCGTTTTTGATCTTTGCGCTCCTGAGCACTGTAATTTTGAGCGCCATTCATTGAAGCATCAGGACTTGAGGTCGCTTTTTCCTTTTCCTGATTTTCCCGCGTTTGTTGGCGTTGTTGTTCAGTCAGCCATTGCTGGTAGTCTTCCAAATCGCCGGTGAACGGTTCTACTTCGCCATCATGTACCAGATAAAGTTCATCGGTTGTGGAGCGTAATAAATGTCTGTCGTGCGATACCACAACCAGCGCACCGTCGAAATCAATTAACGCTTCAGTCAGCGCCTGTCTCATATCCAGATCAAGGTGGTTGGTCGGTTCATCAAGCAGTAGAAGGTTCGGTCGTTGCCAGACAATCAGCGCTAATACCAGCCGGGCTTTTTCTCCACCGGAAAAACGCCCACTCGGATCGGTTACTTGATCACCTTTGAAGCCAAAGCCACCCAGATAGTCACGGAGCTGCTGTTCTGTTTCCTGTGGTGCGATTCTGACCAAATGTTGCAGCGGGGATTCATCTGCTCGTAGGTATTCCAGCTGATGTTGGGCGAAATACCCGAGTTTGATACCTTTGGCTAAGGCGATCTCGCCCCGCTGTGGGGCAAGTCCACCCGCCAGAAGTTTGATCAGTGTAGATTTACCCGCCCCGTTGCGCCCTAACAGGCCGATACGTGATCCCGGTACGAGATTTAATTTTATCGAATCTAGCACGGTTTTTTCACCATATCCGGCACTGACTTTTTCCATGACCAAAAGCGGGCTTGGCAGGCTGTCTGGCTGGCGAAAGCTGAAACGAAATGGGTTATCGACATGAGCAGGCGCGATGAGTTCCATGCGCTCCAGCATTTTGATACGGCTTTGTGCCTGCTTCGCTTTGGAGGCTTTGGCACGAAAACGGTCAATGTAGCTTTGCAGGTGAGTAACTTTTTCCTGCTGGCTTTGATACAGAGCCTGTTGCTGGGCAAGTTTAGCCGCGCGTTGCCGCTCAAAGGAGGAGTAGTTGCCGGTGTATTCAGCCAAGATCAGCTGTTCAATGTGCAGGATTTTATCAATGATCGGATCGAGAAAGTCCCGATCGTGAGATATCAGAATCAAAGTGCCGGTATAGTTTTTCAACCACTTTTCGAGCCAGATGACCGCGTCTAAATCCAGGTGGTTGGTCGGTTCATCGAGCAGCAGCAGGTCGGAACGACAAATCAGCGCTTGAGCCAGATTGAGCCGCATACGCCAGCCACCGGAAAATGAACTGACTGACTGTTCTAACTTGGTTTGGGAAAATCCCAGGCCATGCAGCAGGCTGGATGCTCGTGCACGAATTGTCCATGCCTGAATGGTATCAAGCTGGCCGTGAAGATGGGCAATGGCGTGACCGTCATTCTGTTCATTGGCGATTTTCAGCTTCTGTTCGAGTTGTCGGAATTCACGGTCACCGTCTATCACATATTCCAGTGCTGAAATTTCCAAAGCCGGCGTTTCTTGATTCACCCACGCCAGCGCCCAGTTGTTGGGAAATGTGACGGAGCCATTTTCAGACTGGAGTTCACCTTTCAGTAATGAAAGCAGGGTAGATTTACCACAGCCATTTTTACCCACCAATCCCACTTTTTGACCGGGATTGATGGTTGCGCTGGCATTGTCCAGTAGGACGCGAATGCCGCGACGGATTTGCAGAGATGAGAAAACAATCATAGAGGTTGTCTGTTATAGAGTATGTTAAGTTAATAATTACACGTTGTATGTATTCGATTTGATCGCCTGATATGCATGGTAGCGGAAAAGAGGTGTCCTGACACGTCCCGGGGGAATGATGCTATTGCCGCCTAAAATATTGCTGTTATATATCCATCCAGAACCACAGATCTCTGTGGCTAATAATGTTTTGCTACAGCCCGTGCGGGCGTTGGAGCATGTTACTCTTCACGACCTATACGGCTGCTATCCCGATTTTTTTATTGATGTGCCGTTAGAGCAGAAATTGCTGCGTGAGCATGAAATCATTGTTTTTCAGCATCCATTATATACTTATAGTTGCCCTGCTTTACTGAAAGAGTGGATGGATCGTGTGTTGAGCCGTGACTTTGTTAGCGGATCAGAGTTGGCGCTGACAGGTAAATATTGGCGCTCTGTCATCACCACAGGAGAACCCGAAGGCGCTTACCGGAAAGGTGGGTATAACCTCTATCCGATGGAAGAAATTCTCCGTCCTTTCGAATTAACGGCATCGATGTGTCATATGCATTGGTTATCACCCATGATCATTTATTGGGCCAGGCGCCAACGACCTGAAGTGCTCGCCAGTCACGCGAAGGCTTATCGGAAATGGCTGAAATCGCCTTTGTCTTTGGGAGGAATGTAATTATGGAGAATTCAGCGCTGTTAAGCGCCGGAACACTGTTTTTGTCTGCTGCTGTTGTGGCTGTTCCCCTTGCCCAGAAATTCAAGATTGGGGCGGTATTAGGTTATCTGATCGTCGGGATTGTGCTTGGCCCGTGGGGGCTGGGGTTTATCAAGGATGTCGAGGAAATTCTGCATTTCTCTGAACTGGGTGTTGTTTTCCTGATGTTTATCATTGGCCTTGAGCTGAATCCGGCAAAACTCTGGCAGCTCAGGCGATCTATCTTTGGTGCGGGTACTGCTCAGGTTGTATTGACTGCGCTGGTGCTGATTTTATTCCTGTGTCTGACGAATTTTGCATGGCAGGCTGCCGTTATCGGTGGAATAGGCCTTGCTATGTCATCGACAGCCATGGCGCTACAGTTGATGGAAGAGAAAGGAATGACCGATAGTGAAGGCGGGCAACTCGGTTTTTCTATTCTGTTGTTTCAGGATATAGCTTTGATCCCCTCTCTGGCTCTGATCCCTCTGCTGGCTGGCAGTACGGCATCGAGTGACTGGTATCGGGTCGGGCTGAAATTTGTTGCTTTTGCGGGCATGTTGCTGGGAGGGCGTTATCTGCTGCGCCCACTGTTTCGGTTAGTAGTGAAATCTGGTGTCAGGGAGGTGTTCACGGCAGCAGCGCTGTTGGTGGTGCTGGGAGCAGCGATTTTCATGGAGGAACTGGGTTTTTCAATGGCGCTCGGGACTTTTATTGCTGGGGTTTTGTTGGCTGACAGTGAATATCGCCATGAGCTGGAAATTTCTATTGAGCCATTTAAAGGGCTGCTGCTGGGGCTATTTTTTATTTCCGTCGGAATGTCCTTGAATATGGGCGTATTGTTGACTCATTTGTCAGGGGTATTGTTCAGTGTTTTGGGGCTGGTTCTGATAAAAACTTTCATACTGTATGTGATCGGCAGGTTTGCTGGTCTGAAAAAAGCATCGTGTTTTCAGTTTTCCGGCGTGCTGAGTCAGGGCGGGGAATTTGCATTTGTTTTATTCTCAACGGCACTGGGGCAGAGAGTGCTGGATCAGAATCAAATGTCACTTTTGCTGGTTGTCGTCACATTGTCGATGATGACGACGCCTCTGGTGATGCAGTTGATCCAAAGTATTTTGGCTCGGCATTATAATGCTCAGGAAGAAAAAAGCAGTGAACAGCCATTTGTGGAGGATAATGAGCCGCAAGTGATTCTGGTGGGATTCGGCCGTTTTGGGCAGGTAGTGGGGCGCCTTCTGATGGCGAATAAAATCCGGATCACGGTATTGGAACGTGATGCCAGCGCCATCAGTACGCTGCGTCGTTATGGCTATAAGGTGTATTATGGCGATGCGAGAGAGCGGGAACTGCTGCGTGCTGCGGGAGCGGCAAACGCCGAGGCTATCGTGATTGCCAGTGATGAACCGGAAGAAACCATGGCGATAGTACATCTGTGTCAGAAGCATTTTCCTCAGCTGCATATTATTGCGCGGGCGAGAGGGCGTCTGGAAGCTCATGAGCTGTTGCAGAACGATGTCAAAGATTTCAGCCGTGAAACGTTTTCCAGTGCCCTGGAGCTTGGTCGTAAGGCATTGATTAAGACTGGAATGCATCCACATCAGGCTTATCGTGCACAGCAGCATTTCCGACGACTGGATATGCGTATGTTGCGTGAGCTGATGCCTCAGTTACATGGCGATGTGGCGCAGATATCCCGTGTGAAAGAAGCCCGCAGGGAATTGGAAGAACTGTTTGAACGGGAAATGCTTAATGAGCGTCGCCGGCCGGAAGGCTGGGACGAATATAAATAGCAATGGGGGTGAGTCATGTCAATCAGTCGTAAACGTTTTATTGCAGGAGCGGTTTGTCCCAAGTGTCAGTCGCGGGACACACTGGCGATGTGGCAGGAAAATAAAGTCGATATTGTGGAGTGTGTTCATTGTGGGCATGTGCAGCGGCAAACCGATGAAACCGTGGCGCCTCATGTTAGAGAGCAGGAACAGGTTATCGGTATCTTCACACCACAATAATTAAATATATGAACAACAAATAATGGATAAATTTTGCTGTCGCTAGGTACAGATAAGTAGAATTCCGTTACAATCAGCAGCATTTTTTTAGCCGTAAAAATTTTCCCTCACGGGGTTTT